>CAIOSU010000206.1 GCA_903861055.1 uncultured bacterium | reverse complement strand
TTAACAAACTATCGAAGCCCTTTGCTGCGCTCATACGCCAACCCAAATTGCATAAACATACCCACCGCATAAGGTTTGCCCTGCTGCGATTTGCGGGCGTAGTAGTATTGGCTGTCGCCGATGCAGGTGCCTTTGCAAACGTTTTGGGTAGTGAGATAGCCACCGCTTACAGGCACCAAACTGTGCGCGGGCAAACCTAGGTAAGCTCTCTCCACGGCTCGGGTAAAGTCAGCACCGGTAACAATTCCCAGTTTTTGCGCGGTCAATATGCCATAGGCAAACATAGCGGTACAAGAGCTTTCTAGGTAGTTTCCCTCCTCCCCTTTACGCAAAGGTAATTGGTACCAATGGCCGGCAGCACTGTCTTGCAGGGCTGGCAACCCGGAAACCATTTCCTTAAGGTAGCCAGCAAACTCAGGCCAGTATTTATGGTCTTTGGATACAATCTGCAGGGCATCGCTTAAGGTAACTACTATCCAACCATTGCCGCGACCCCAAAACTCTTTGCTGCGGCGGTCGGGGTGCTTTTGCCATTGGTTTTGGCTGCAGAAGGTAATGTGCGTTTTACTATCGGCATCCCAGCCATGTACCCAAAGGTTGGTGGTGGTATCGCGCAACTCCTCGCGATGAATGCGAAACTGGCTCATAAACTCATCCAGATATTTCTCATCGCCAGTAGCCAAGTACATCTGCATCAAGTACTCACCAATCATAAACATGGTATCGTCCCACAATTCATAAAAGAGCTTCAGGTGCGATACCCCGCCGTTGGGCGTGCGCTTTATTTTGAGGTAATCGGCATAAATATCCAAAGCCTTGTTCAAGTACTTTTCCTCTTTGGTTGCCCGATACAAAAACGCCATACCCAGCCCCGAAGCTACTGCATTGGGGGTTTTGCCATTGGCCTTGCCATAAGAGTTATCCATCGCTGCTTTTACATAAGCTAGGTATATGGGCTTTTCAGCATCAGTACCACGGTCGTAGCGGTTCACCATTACACTTAGCAGGGCGGCGTTCATCCAGTTCCAAGCATACTTTTCGGCAGGGCGGTATTCGTTTCGGGCGTATAGGTCAAGGGTATCTACCCAAGTTTGGGCTGCCAAACTACTACCCATCAAAGACAAACAGAAGTACAGTATCAACCTCATTTCCAGATCATTTTTAAACATGAAGGCTGAGGCACGTTGATAGTCTCGCCTGTTGGGGTAAGTAATCCTGATTTTTTGTCCCGTTTAAACACCACTACATTGCCCGTGCTTTGATTCGCTACCAGCAAATAGTTGCCTGTAGGGTCGATGGTGAAGTTGCGGGGGGTACTGCCCAAAGTTGATTGATAGCCAACCAACCCAAGCCTGCCCGATCGTTTGTTTACTTTATAAATAACGATGTTGTTTTCATTGCCTCTATTGGAAGCATACAAGTAATTACCATCTGGCGAAAAATGGATGTCGGCGCCACTGAAAGGACCTTGCGCGCTTTCGGGGTGCATGGCTACTCTCTCAACAAGAGCCATGTCGCCAACATTAAAAGAAAACACCGCAATGGTGCCGCTCAACTCTTCCAACAAATAAGCATATTTGCCTTTTGGATCGACCACAATATGCCTTGGGCCATTGCCAGCGATAATAGCCCCGCCAGTGGTATCTATTGTGGTTTTTAATTGAAGTCCACTTTGGCTAAATGAAAAATACACCATCACCTTATCGGTTCCTAAATCGGTAACGATAATAAACGGCGAGTAGGGCACAATGGTAGCCATGTGCGGGTGCGATTGCTCTTGCCTCTCGGGGTTTACGCTGCTGCCTTCATATTGCTGCCCTCCCATCCTTTCGGAAATGCTACCGTCAGGCATCAATTTAAACATCGAAAAGCTGCCACTACCATAATTTGCGGCTAACAACAGCGTATTATTAGGCGCCACTTCAACATATAGCGGA
>CAIOSU010000205.1 GCA_903861055.1 uncultured bacterium | reverse complement strand
TGACAATATCTTCCGCTTTACTCAAGCAGGTTCAGAAGTATCGGCCCTTTTGGGACGTATGCCATCGGCCGTAGGTTATCAGCCTACCCTTGCTACTGAAATGGGTTTGATGCAAGAGCGTATTACCTCGACCAAGCGTGGTTCAATCACCTCGGTTCAGGCGGTTTACGTTCCTGCGGATGACTTGACGGATCCAGCTCCAGCAACTACCTTTAGTCACTTGGATGCTACCACGGTATTGAACCGTAAAATTTCTGAGCTAGGTATTTATCCTGCGGTTGACCCTCTAGATTCAACTTCACGAATCCTTAGCCCTGAGATTTTGGGTGCTGAGCATTACAACTGTGCACAACGTGTAAAGGAAGTATTGCAGCGCTATAAAGAGCTTCAAGATATCATCGCCATTCTTGGTATGGACGAGTTGAGCGAAGAAGATAAACTAACCGTTCACCGTGCTCGTCGTGTTCAACGTTTCTTGTCTCAGCCGTTCCACGTTGCTGAGCAGTTTACCGGATTGAAGGGTGTATTGGTGCCTATTGAAGAAACCATCCGTGGCTTTAACATGATTTTGGATGGCGAAGTTGACCAATATCCTGAAGCAGCCTTTAACTTGGTTGGTAGCATTGATGATGCTATTGAGAAAGGCAAAAAGATGTTGGCAGCGAATTAATTTGAAAATTCGGGAATTTGAAAATGTGGCAATTTTTGGCATTTTCAAATTTTCAAATTAGCACATTCCCAAATTGGAATTATGAAGTTGACAATATTAACCCCAGAGAAGAAACTATACGAAGGTGAAGTGACAGGTGTGAAGGTACCTGGCGCAGGTGGTTCATTCGAAATGTTGAATGGCCATGCTCCTATTATTTCGGCTTTGGTTAAGGGTCCAATTCGTGTTTCGGCAGCTACAGGCACTAAACAATTCGAGATTGAAAGTGGCTTTATTGAGTGCTTGAATAATAACATTACCGTACTAGTAGAAGGTGCTACTGAAGTAGCTTAATCCTCTTACGTTACGCCTGAATATCAAAAAAAAGGCTGTCTCAAATAGTGAGACAGCCTTTTTTATTTCTTGTTTATCCTGCACTCTTTAAGAGTTTTTTTACACAAACGTTTACTTGCGGTTTTGGTTAAGCTATTTAGGTCTAACCCTTGTTATAGAGGTGACTTTTAAGGTATTGCCTTACTACGTTTCAATATCCGTACTTATCCTTCCATAGCTTTTTAAGGTGGGCACGCATTTCATTTTCGCGGGCATTGTTTGCAGGCTCGTATAGTTTTTTGCCTTTAAGTTGTTCGGGCATAAATTCTTGGTCGGCAAAGTTGCCCTCATAGTCGTGGGCATAACGATAGTCTTTACCGTAGTTCATATCCTTCATCAACTTGGTAGGGGCATTTCTTATGTGCAATGGCACTGGTTGGTCGCCGCTTTCATGCACCAACTTGCTGGCCTTTTTCCAGGCTAAATAGCTCGCATTGCTTTTTACGGAGCTAGCCAAGTATATAGTGGTTTGCGACAGCGCGTGCAAGCACTCCGGGTAGCCAATCATAGTAACGGTTTGAAAACAAGCCGTGGCAAGTAACAATGCATTGGGGTTAGCATTGCCAATATCCTCCGAAGCCAATATCAACAGCCTTCGGGCAATAAACTTAGGGTCTTCGCCGCCTTCAACCATACGGGCTAGGTAGTACAATGCAGCATTGGGGTCGCTGCCGCGCATTGATTTGATAAAAGCCGAAATAATGTCATAGTGCTGTTCGCCGTTCTTGTCGTACAGGGCAACTTTCTTTTGCGCATTTTCTTGCACTAGCGCATTAGTAATAACTACTGGTCCTTCTGCTACGTTGCTTACGGTTATCTCTAACAAATTGAGCAGCTTACGGGCATCGCCACCGCTCAGTTGCAGCAAGGCATCAGTTTCTTTTAGCGTTATGTCGCGTGCTTTCAATACTATGTCGGTAGTGATGGCGTCACTAAGTAGCTTTACAAGGTCGTGGGTTTGCAGGGCTTCAAGCACGTAAACTTGGCTTCGCGACAGCAATGCCGAATTAACCTCAAACGACGGGTTTTCGGTTGTAGCGCCAATCAGGGTTATCTCGCCTTTTTCTACGGCACCCAATAAACTGTCTTGCTGCGATTTATTGAAACGGTGTATTTCATCAATAAATACCACGGCATTGCCCGCCTTTTGCGATAGCTCAATCACTTCTCTTATATCTTTTACGCCGGCACTTATGGCCGATAGCGCAAAGAAAGGCCTATTCATGCTTTGGGCCATTATCTGCGCCAAAGTGGTTTTACCCACACCTGGCGGACCCCAAAAGATGATGCTATGCAGTTGCTGTTGTTCTATCATTCGGCGTAGCACTTTGCCAGGGCCAACCAAATGTTGTTGGCCTGCGACCTCATCAAGGGTGCGGGGGCGGAGGCGTTCGGCTAATGGGGCAAAGTTTTTCATGGGTGTTTTAGACACAAGGAATTCGTTCTTGGTCATTGAGAACGACTTGTGCGGGTTGTAAAGTTCAATAAATTTTAGGTGGTTTGGTAAGCATTTTCTTATTCAATCGGTTCGGACCAAAAGGGGATGATTTGGTAAATCCTTTCTTTTTCCGGTACGTAGGGTTTTAAGTAGTCGTGCTCAAAGCCCATTACATTAATGTATAGCTTATATTGGGTAAAGCCTTCAGGAAACTCCGTATCCTGTTTTGTTAGCGTACCGGCTTTTAGTACACTGCCATTGGCTAATAGGTAGTCCTTTTCCAACTCAACATATCTAAAGTCTGAGGTAAAAAAGTAGTAAGTGGTTATGGTGCTAATAATACCGATGACGATACCTGCAGCCAGTGCCAAAATATATTTCATGCCATTTGTTTAGTTTGCAAATTCGGCATTTTAAGGCACACTTGAACGTTGGGAC
>CAIOSU010000204.1 GCA_903861055.1 uncultured bacterium | reverse complement strand
AATTGAGGAGTACCTTGATTTTTATGGCGGGCCGGGCGTGCAGCATATAGCAGTGGCAACCGATGATATATTACACACCGTTACCGACCTTCGCAAGCGTGGGGTAGAGTTTTTGGTAGTGCCCGAAACCTACTACAAAGACTTAAAGAGCCGCATTGGTAATATTGACGAAAGCATTGATGACCTGAAGCGCTTGAATATTTTAGTAGATAGAGACGACGAGGGATACCTGCTGCAGATTTTCACGAAACCCGTTGAAGACCGCCCAACGGTTTTCTTTGAAATCATTCAGCGCAAAGGCGCTAAGTCGTTTGGCAAAGGCAACTTTAAAGCCTTATTTGAAGCCATTGAGCGCGAGCAGGAGCTGAGGGGTACATTGTGAGATAGACACAAGACACAAGACACAAGACATAGTGTTTGCTTTTAAAATAGTTCGTTAAAAGCGAATTTGTTAGAAGCGGTAAAGAACTTTGCAATCCTTTAATTTGAATCTTGTGTTTTGCGTCTTGTGTCTCGAAAAGGATAAAATAACAAAGGCGACCTAAGGGGAGGTCGCCTTTGTTATGCACCTTAGTGCAAATCTTTAGGGTATACGTTAAAACCGGGCTTTTATGCAGCTTGGTTTGCAGTATCCAATACTTCGGCAGCGTGTGCTACGAAGCTTTTAATGCTTTCTTCGTTTACGCTGTACCAAATGGTTTTGCCTTCACGCTCAGTGTTTACAAAACCTTCGTTGCGCAAAATAGCCAAGTGCTGTGATGCAACTGACTGCTCAATGCGCAATTTCACGTAAATTTCAGTTACGTTCATGCGGTTACCATTGTCGTTGATAAGCATCAAAACGCTTTGACGTAAAGGGTGATATAAGGCACGTACTTTAGACTTAACCCTGCTCAACACTTCCATTTGTTCTTTACTCAAATAATTCATGGCAGTAAAATTTTGATTGTGATATTAATATTTACTAATCGGGGCAACAAGTTGTTTTAAACTTGCTCTTTCAATAATACATCGTAAAGCTAATGCAGATATTCTCGCAAAACTTCAACAATTCGTTGAACGGATTATAATAATCGTTGAACAAATCTTTAATTCCGTTAACGATTTTGTTAATTTTTAAAAGAGCTACATCAAATGATGAAGCAAATATAGAACGGATAGTTTATTTGATGGATATATAATCGGTAGACGTATCTAAAAAGCCGATGAATAGAATATTTGGCCCGATAAAAGGAGGGTACGTGTTTAAGCGTAGGTCGAATGAGGGCCGGCACGTACCTAATGACCCTGATAATTATACATGCGAAACATTTTTTAAAAGATACAAAAAATTACTCCACAACACTTGTTTTGGCATAATTTTAGGAGTACTTTCACCACATGAACTTTACCAGCAATATCTATTATCCAGCTCATTATGTGCCGCAGGTGCATAGGGGATAGGTATTGATGCTATGATTATATAGTAAGGCCTGCTCCCCACGGAGTGGGCCTTTTTTTGTTTGGTTATTGGTTACTAGTTGATAGGTGTATTAGTTAATTGATTGATTAAGATGTTAATAATAAATTGGACTAAAAATGTAATGCCCTTTAATCAATAACAAGCAACCAATAAACCAGTATACCAATAGCTAATTAACCAGTTGACCCATTAATCAATAACAAGCAACCAATAAATCAATAACCAACATGAAACAGCAATATGACCAATATACCGCCGAAAACCACGAAGTGTGGTCTATCCTTTTCGGTAAGCAAATGGTGAACTTGAAAGGTCGCGCCAATGCTGCGTATTTGGAGGGCATTGAATTGGCAGGCTTTGAGCCGGATCGAATTCCTAAATTTAGTGAGGTAAACGAGCGTTTGGCCAAACTAACTGGTTGGTGCATATATGAGGTGCCTGGCATTGTTGCCGACGACCATTTCTTTGAACTATTAGCCGAAAAGAAATTTCCTGCCACTACTTGGATTCGTAAAATGAGCGAACTGGAATACTTGGAAGAGCCTGATATGTTCCATGACGTATTTGGCCACGTGCCATTGTTGGTAAATCAACCATACGTAGACTTTTTGCAAGGCATAAGCCGCATTGCACTTAAGTACATTAAAAACCCATGGGCCGTAGAGCTGATGAGCCGCTTGTACTGGTTCACCATTGAGTTTGGCTTGATAAAAGAGCAAGACCAAATAGAGATATATGGTGCGGGTATATTGTCTTCTATCGGAGAGTCGGTTTATTCGTTAGAGTCTCCGTTGCCTGTGCGCAAGCCTTTCGACATACAGGCCATTTTTGATAGCCCATACGTTAAAGAGAAGTTCCAAGTGGAGTACTACACCATTGAGTCTTTCGAGCAACTATACCATAGCGTAGATGCTATTGAGGCACAATTGGAATTGGCATTGGCAAAGGTGGGGCAATAGCAATTACGCAGTAGCCATACCATAATCCTTCTTAATCTCAGGGTGGGCACCTTTTTCTATTTTGGCAATTTTGGGGTGCATGTAGGCAAACCACAATGGGGGTATGAACGATAGCACTATCGCAGCTGGGTAACCTATAGGCAACTGTGGGCTATCCTCGAAATGACGCAACACTTGGTACTTCCGACCAGCAAGATAGTGGTGGTCGCTATGGCGAGTAAGGTCGTATAGCATGATGCGGCCAAATGTGTGGTCGCTGTTCCAGCTATGCCAAGGCATACACTTTTCGTATCGGCCCGGTGCCACTTCTTTGCGGCGCAAACCGTAGTGCTCAATGTAGTTTACCGACTCAAGCAAAAAGTATCCACCAGCAGCAGCACCAATAAACGCTAGGGCACCCAACCCACCGAAAATGAAATACACGGCTGCAACGGCAGCTATTTCGTAAACATGAAAACGAACCATTTCGTTGCTCCAGCCAAAAAGGAAGCTATTGGCTTTGCGCAATCGGTCAAACTCCAGTTTCCAGGCGCCAATATAGCCGAAAATGATGGAGCGGGGGATGAAAAAGTAAATGGGCTCACCGTAGCGAGATGAGGCAGGGTCTTCATCGGTAGCTACGTTTTTGTGGTGGCCGCGGTTGTGCTCAATATAAAACTGCATATATAGGCTGCTTAACAATAGAGCTTTTGCCATCCACTGCTCATACCACTTGCGGCGGTGGCCTAGCTCATGGGCTACATTAATGCCCAATATGCCGCAGCACATGCCAGCGCTAACTATCATGCCCACTATTTCGTACGTCTCCAGGTCGCCACCCGTAACCCTGAAAAGCATATAAATAATAACTCCCCATTGTATAGGCACATTTATGTACAGCATGGCATCAAAAATCCATTTCCCTTTGGCAGTTTCTTCTTCTTCTTTGGTGAAATTGACATCGGTGCCTGTAAAGAAAAACTCCAGAATAGGAATGAGTACAAACATGATGAACGGGGTAAGAAACGAAACTATACCCCCAAAATATATAGCCACAACAGCTGACGCTGGGGCCAAATAGCCTAGCGCATACTTCATGTCGCGCCATTGAATTGATGATGTGTAAGTACTCATAGCAGGAGCATTTTAACCAAATATAGGAAATTGTTTTTTAAAAGTAAACTATAAACGTGAAAATAGTTTACTAGATTGTATTCAACTTTGTACGAGATGCTTTGGGGCACCTCATAAATTGGTACAGCAGTGGGACGAAAACCAGTAGTTAAAGAGCGTATTGACAATCCTTCGCAAAAAGAGGAGTGGGCGAGGGTGCTTTTGCCGATATACATAAAAAATGGCTTGAAGAAACTCTCTATGAACGAAGTGGCCACACAGTTAAATATAAGCAAGGCCACTTTGTATAAGCATTTTAGCAGTCGGGAAGAAATTATTGAGATGGCGTTGGTGGTGAAGCTAAACGATATAGGCTCATTTAAGGAGATGTTGTTTGACGATAGCCAACCATATATTGACCGCTACTTTAATTCTATCCATTTATTTTTTGCCGAAATTTCGGGCATATCAACCGAGTTTTTGTTGGATTTAAAGAACCTATACCCCGAAATTTGGAAACGGGTTGAGTTTTTTAGAGAGTATGCTGCTACTATGCTCAAGGCATTTTACAGCAGAGGTATTGATGGTGGCGTGTTTAACGACATTGACCCTGCAATACTGGTGCTAAACGACAAAATGTTTTTTGACGCCATATCGGAGCCAGAATTTTTGATGCAAAACGGGCTGAGCTTACAAAAAGCGTTTCGTGATTATTTTACCCTGCGCACACAAGGTTTGTTTAAGCAAAGTGTGCCCGACCTGACCAAGAAAATAGATAATTTTATAGGAGTGGTAATGGATTCGAAAGATTAGATATTGTTTTATGTATCAACTTTCTTAATTTACACAACATATCATTAGTGGTTGTGTATATTTAGCTATCCAAAATTGCATATTGCTGTCGTGCGTTTAAATCTTTTTTGTTTAAGTTTTATTGCAATATGTGTAGCATTTTTTTTGCTAGACAATAATAAATTGTTTGCCCAACCCGAAGAGCAAAGGTTTAGGAGCATAACTATTGACGATGGACTGTCGCAAAGCACTGTAGTTGCCATCTGCCAAGACAGTTTGGGTTTTTTGTGGTTTGGCACTAAAAATGGACTTAACCTATACGACGGTTACAACTTCAAGGTTTTTCAGCGCAACCGAGCTGATTCTAATTCCATAGGCGGCAACAACATCTTGTCGCTGATAGTGGATAGTGGAGGTAACATTTGGGCCGGTGCCAGCAATGGTACACTTAGCAGATATTGCCACAAAAAACAAACTTTCCAGCACTATTCATTTGTGCCCATAAAAGGCAAAGACACCCAGTTGAGTGCCATACAGGAGTTGGCCATTGATGGAGAAGGGTACGTATGGGTAGGCACCCGAGAAGATGGACTGTACAAATTAGATCCTAAAACGGGCTTATATAAACATTACTATCACCAACCGGGCGAAACAAATGCACCCACATCAAATACTATTTACAGCTTGTGCTATACACCCGAACGCGAGTTGTGGGTAGGAACATATTCCACAGGGTTGAGCCGGTATTTTATTGATCGTGATAGTTTTGAGCATTTCACTTTTGAGCAGCATAACTTCGCCGATTTTCACGTGTACACCGTTTTTAGAGATAGCAAAGCTCGTATTTGGGTGGGCAGTGAAAATAACGGATGGTTATATGATAGAGCAGCAAACTGTTTCAATTCGTTCAGCATAAACCCAATGCATTATCCTGTGGCTTCGGTTACGGCATTTGCACAAACCGATAGCAATTATGTTTGGTTAGCGGTATACCCGCAAGGTATAATGAAACTAAATATCGAAACCCGCGCATGGCAGCACTACCAGCACGACGCTTACAGTGGCACTTCGCTGAATTACAACGATGTAAGGATGTTATTTGTTGACAGAACCCAAAACTTATGGATTGGCACTAATGGCGGTGGCATAAATATGCTGGCGCCCAACCAAAATTTTAAACTTCACAGGCACATACCTTCTAATCCGGCAAGTTTACCATCTAACAGTATTAGGGCCATACTGGAAGATGGCAAGCACAACTTGTACATCGGTTTATACGGCGGGCTAATGGTATATAACCAAACAGCGAGCACCTTTCGGTTATACGAATCGAAACTGAACACGGAGTATAACTTGAGCAGCTCGGCAGTTTATTGCCTTAAGGAAGAAAAAAACGGGAAAATTTGGCTGGGGCTTGAAGGTGGGGGCTTGCAACTCTTTAATCCGCTAACGAGTACGTTCCAGGTTTTCCAGAACAATGAAAAGGATTCAAATAGCTTGAGCAACGGGCACGTGCTTTCTTTGTTGCTCGACTCAGAACAGCGCCTATGGGTTGGAACCCACAGAGGGCTTGATCTTTTTAACCGCGAAGCCCAAACATTTACCCACTTCCCGTCAGTAAATGAGACCAATCCAGTGCCGTTTGTTCGCTCCATTATCGAAGACAAACCAGGATACCTTTGGTTGGGTACTGATATGGGCCTTATGTACTTTGAAATAGCGACGGGTAAAACGGTAAAATTCCCTGATTTACAATATCCGGCTAATAAATCGGCATTGCCCGTTGGTATTTATTGCTTGCATAAAGATGCATCAAACAATATTTGGATTGGAACGCAGGGCAATGGCCTATATCAAGCAAACTATAAATGCAACGGGTTGAAGTTCGATGCAATGGAATTTGCTTGCATCAATTATGATGACTCGTATTCGAAACTAACGATTTATGGCATTTTAGAAGATAAAGAACGCAATTTATGGCTTAGTTCTGACAATGGATTGTTTAGCTACAGCAAGCGAAGTGGCACTTGGCATCGGTTTAACAAAACCGATGGGCTGCAAAGTAATGAGTTTAATGCAGGGGCTTTTTACAAAGCTAGCAACGGAAAAATGTTCTTCGGAGGTATTAATGGGCTCAATTCGTTTTTTTCTGACCAATTGAAGTTTAACACAACACCGCCTCCAGTGGTACTTACCGATTTTAGAGTATTTAACAAATCGTACCCGCTTAGCAATGCAGTAGCCACTACCAAAAACATATTGCTCAACTACGACGAGAACAATATAACTTTTGAGTTTGCCGCACTCGATTTTACGGCTCCCGAAAACAATAAATATGCATACAAGCTAGAGGGTTTTGATGCAGACTGGATATACCCAGGGGCTATGCGACAAGCTAACTACTCAAACTTGCCGCCGGGCAAGTATATATTTAAAGTAAGGGCATCGAACAAAGATGGGTATTGGAACGAGGAAGGCTTATCAATAGAGGTAAGAATAGTGCCAGCGGTGTGGAGCACTATCTGGTTTAAAACTGTATTGGCAATTATTGTGGTTCTAATTTTTTACTTGTTCTTTAGGCTACAACTAGCAGGCTACAAAGAGCGTCAAAAATTGTTAGAGGAGCAGCTTAAAACACAATCGCAAAAGCTACAGCTCGAAAAACTAAAAAATGAGTATGCCGTGTCGCAAGCGCTTATTGAAGGTCAAAACCAAGAACAAAAACGTATTTCGGAAGATTTGCACGATGGCCTTGGGCAAACTTTAACGGCCGCAAGCCTAAACTTAATGGCCCTTGATACGGCCTTGAATAGTAGCAAAGAGGGTAAATTATATGAGTACTTATCTAATTTGCAACTTCTTATGGGCAGTGCTATACAAGAAGTGCGCAATATATCGCACAACTTAATGCCATACCTGCTAGCTGAAGAGGGCTTACAAGCTGCACTTGAAGAAATGTGTAATAGGGCCATGAAATCGAGTACACTTAACATAAGCCTGCAGATAACCGGACAGGACGAGCGCATTGGCGAATCGAATGAAATTAATTTTTACCGTATTGCCCAAGAAATAATAAGCAATGCCCAAAAGCACTCAGGGGCTCAAAACTTGGTTATTAGGTGCCATATAGGCCCTGAAGAAATAGAATGGGTATCAGAAGATGATGGAATTGGTTTCGACCCTGCTTATTTAAAAGGAGGCCGAAACACAGGTCTGGGTTTAAAGAATATACAAGTAAGAGTAGAATTGATGAAGGGTACCATCAATATTAAAACCAAGCCTGGAAAAGGGGTAGTGGTAGAAATTAAAGTGCCTAGATAGCAGATTGGCTGTTACACAATGTTCAACCGGTCCATCAATGCCTTACGATATGATTTGCCAATGGGCACTAACTTTTTGCCAACTACTAGCATATTGCCATCAAGGTTGCTTATTTTATCGACACGCACAATAAACGACCGGTGCACACGCATAAACTCTTCTGGAGGCAATTTACCATCCATTGCTTTCATGGTAGTAAGCACGGTATGCTTTTTGTCGGTTAGGTGAATGGTAACATAATCGCCCAGAGCTTCAATCCAAACAATATCGTTTAGCGCAACATTTACCAATACACTATCTTCTTTTATATACAAATGTTTAGGTGCCGAAGCGCTTTTTTGCTTCACTTCTAGCAGCTCACGTGCCTTGGTTACAGCTTTTAGAAAACGTGAATACCCAACTGGTTTTAATAAATAATCGGCTACTTGATACTCAAACGCCTCTATTGCGTAATCCTTTTTTGAGGTAATGAGAATAATTTGCGGCTTACGCTCTAGGCTTTTTATCAGTTCCAAACCGGTCATGTCTGGCATTTCCACATCCAGAAAAATCAAATCGACAGGTTCACGCAAAAGCACATTAGATGCCTTGATGGCACTTGAATAAGCACCAACCAAATTGAGAAAGTCGGTTTGGTTAATGTATTCGGTTATTAACCTTATGGACAACTCATCATCATCAACAATAGCACATCTCATCTGTATCCAAATTCAAAATAAAAGCAAATATATT
>CAIOSU010000203.1 GCA_903861055.1 uncultured bacterium | reverse complement strand
TTTAGGGAACAGTTAAAGCAGTTGATGAAAACTGTTCAACCTAAATAAGTGCGGATGAAGGGACTCGAACCCCCACGCCTTTCGGCACCAGATCCTAAGTCTGGCACGGCTACCAATTACGCCACATCCGCATTATTTAAAGCGACTAAACCCCTTTAAATTCAGGGCTGCAAAGGTATCAAAAGGAAATGAATAAAACAAATTATTTTTAATTCTCTTGTTTTCAAGGCCTTAAAACAAGGCATTGGCAAGGGTGTAAACAAGGAAAGCAAGAAGGTCAAAAACTAAATTATGCCATAGAGGTATTGAAAACTTATCCTTAAGTCGCTCGAAAAAGTTGAATAAATTTTTATATTTTTGCTCAGAATTCTAAACGTTAAAATACAGAAGCTATGGCGGTTTTGAGCACAATGATGGGGTGGTATTTTAGGAAGCGCGTAGCGTTTTTAGAAACGGCTGTCAAAAATGCAGCTGAGGTGCAATTGGATGTCTTGAAGCGCCTGGTAAATGATGCCAAAGACACTGAGTGGGGAAAGACCTACGATTTTAAGTCTATAGAAACCTACCATGACTTCAAAAATAGATTTCCAATACAAGATTACGAATCACTTAAGCCACATATAGAACGCGTCATGGCGGGAGCGGCCAATGTGTTATGGCCAGGTGAAATTGTTTGGTTTGCCAAAAGCAGTGGAACCACCAACGATAAAAGTAAGTTTATTCCCGTGAGTTACGAAACCCTTGAAGAATGCCATTTTCAAGGCGGTAAAGACGTGTTAACTTATTACTGTTTGAATGCACCAGATACCGAGGTATTTGATGGAAAAAGTTTGTTGATCGGCGGTTCTCACAAAATCAATTCATTCAATGAAAATTCATTTTACGGCGACTTGAGTGCGGTGTTGATGAACAATATGCCTACTTGGGCCAACCTGTTAAAGACACCCGACAAGTCTATTGCCTTGATGGACGATTGGGAGTTGAAACTTGAAAAAATGGCCACCCAAGTGGTGCAAGAAAATGTGACCAGTATTTCTGGTGTTCCTACGTGGACCATCGTTTTGATGGAAAAACTAATGGCCATGAAAGGCACCAATAACATTTCAGATGTTTGGCCGAATTTGCAATTGTATATACATGGAGGGGTTAGTTTTACCCCCTATAGAGAATTGTTCAAGAACATGATTTCCAATTCGAATATGAAGTATTTGGAAACGTATAATGCCAGTGAAGGATTCTTCGGCATTCAAAGCGACTTGAACGATACGGCCTTGCAATTGATGCCCGACTACGGTATATTTTATGAGTTTATCAAAGCCAGCGATTTGGATCTTGAGCACCCTGAAACCTATTTATTGGGTGAGGTAGAAGCAGGTGTAAATTATGCGGTAATTATAAGCAACAGCAGTGGTTTGTGGCGTTACCAATTGGGCGATACCATTTGCTTTGCAAGCACCAATCCTTATAAGTTTCACATTACAGGACGCACCAAATTATTCATCAATGCCTTTGGCGAAGAAGTGGTGATAGAGAATGCCGAGAAGGCCATAGCGCATGCATGTCAGGTAACCGACAGTAAGGTACGCGAGTACACTGCGGCGCCAATATATTTGGACAAAGAAGACCATGCTGGCCACGAATGGTTGATTGAATTTGAGACCGAACCCAGCAGCATAAGCGAGTTTGCCACAGCCTTAGACAGCAAGTTAAAAGAAGTAAACAGCGATTACGAGGCCAAGCGCCACAAGGACATTGCATTAAAAATGCCACGCATTCAGTCTATGCCCAACAATACGTTTTACAATTGGTTAAAGAACAAAGGCAAATTGGGTGGACAAAATAAGGTACCAAGGCTGAGCAATAATAGGGAGGTTTTGGAGGAAATTTTAAGAGGACAGGGTCTAGGGGACTCACCTTCGTTTCACTCCAGTGAGCAGA
>CAIOSU010000202.1 GCA_903861055.1 uncultured bacterium | reverse complement strand
TGTTTGCAAAGGTGTAAACAGATTCTGAAAAACCAGTGTTCCACTGCATTGCCACCTCAAGTGACATTTTGTGTTTAGCTTCTTCGGTTGCAAAAGAGATAATTGATTTATGGGTGGCAAATTTCAAATATACTACTACATAGTGTACGACATTATCAGCAATGAAATGGTACTATCTGATGTCGTATCCCAAAACCAACTAGAACGGAACGACTTTTTGAACAGTCAAACTTATTACACCTTCAAACAACTAAAATACAAGCGCTAGAGCCATGAGATATCTTATCACACTTATTGCAATACTGGCATTGGGCGCTTCTGCAATGGCTCAAGTGCCAGGCTATATGGGCAAAAAGCACCAGTTTAGTTACACACCGGCAATTTCTATGTACGGCAATAATTACCGCACCCAAACCAATGCGCTGGGCTTGTTTTACCTTAGCCATCGCCTTGAATACGATTATGTAATCAAGAAAAACAGAACCATTGGTTTGCTATACGAATATTGTGGTGTAGACGTAACACCCTTTAACGAATATGGTAATCAACAAGCAGGTATATCTGGCCGATATACCCGCCATCAAGTTGGTTTCAGCTATCGCAAATACAAACGGAAAAATACGCTTGCCCCACTGGGCTTTTATTGGAGATATACTTTATCGGTAGCATACTCACAGGTTGCAATAGATAAAAAATTCTTGACCAATGACTACCCTATCAACGAACCAATTAAATACTCCATGGTGCAGCCTATTATTGGCGTTGGTATTGGTAAGGAATTTATCATTGCCAAGTATGTGCCGTTGAATGTGGGTTTTGATGTTCAACTGCCTGTTATTTCGATGGTATCGAAAAGCGGCTATTTAAGTGGTCCTAACCAAGAGGTGAACCTAGCCAGCACACTACTCCGGTTTAATATAGGTATAGGCATACTGGCTTTTTAAAGGCTAATGCGGCTTACTATATCGGTTGCGGTATCGGGGTTGGCTATAATACGAGCCAATTGCTTAGCTACATCTACTGGTTTATACAGTTGGTTGTTGTTCTTTAGGTCGTGAAACTTATCTACCCGGCTGAATTTATCCTCGGTTGCGTTCCTAATTTTCGTTTGCATAGCGGTATCAACCACGCCTGGTGCTACTGCCAAAATATGCGCACGGCCATCATTGCGCTGCTTTCGCTCAGCATGGGCCACGCGGGTAAGCATATCAATACCTGCCTTTGAGGTGCAGTAAACACTCCACCCATCGTACGCCGCAGTAGCGGCGCCCGAGGTAATGTTAATGATTACCTTTTCGGCAGGATGATTGGCAAATTGGTACAAAAACTTATTGATAAGAATAACGGGTGCTACTAAGTTAACGTTTAACGATGAAGCAACATCCTCGTCGTTCATTTCACCTAGGTAGCCCATATCGCCAAGCGTGCCGGCATTGTTTACCAATACTATGCGCTTGGTATCATCGGGGTGCAGCTCAAAGCTAAAACTCAAAACAGCTTCTTGCTGAGCTAAATCAATGCTAGTATGGCGGTAGCGTTCGTGCACTATGGTTTCGTGCCGCGCCATGCCGTGTACCACATTGTTGGTGCTAGCCAATAACTCTTCGGCCAATGCCTTACCTATGCCGCTACTGGTGCCTGTTATGTAATAGTGGTTCATTTTTGGGTAATTGGTTAACTGGTTAATTGGGAATCGGTAAAACGGTAAATCAGTATGTAAGTAAATTGGTTCATCGGCGCATTAGAATATCAACTAACGAAAACAGCTAAATAATAACCAATAACAATTAACCAATAACCATTCCACTAATCAACCAAACGGAACTTGGCTTAGCTCTTGTCAATCAAGGTGCAAAAAGTGGCTATCGCCGGTAATGATAACTAAGGTGCAACATATATCCAACGCTATAGCGCCAATTTCAATGCCGCCAATTCTTGATTACTTTGCAGTATCAGATAAATAAACCTGCCCCTTTATCCAATTTAGCACCTTGTTGGTGGCACCAACATTATCGGCAACATACTTTTGGCATGTGGTAGCGGCATTTAAATACTGTTCCTCGTCTTGCAATAGGTCGATTTGTTTTTTCAATGTCTCAAAAGAACTCACTGAAAAGGCACCGCCCAAATGCACCAAGTCAACCGCTTCTTTGAATTTTAAATAGTTGGGGCCAAACACTACTGGCAAACCACTGGCAGCAGCCTCCAATATGTTGTGTATACCTTTGCCCATGCCGCCACCAATATAAGCTAGCTCGCCATAATGATAGATGTATGACAGCAATCCGACATTATCAATTATCAACACATCCTTATCGGCAGCATCATCCTTTAGTGCCTGAGAATAGGTAATGGCCTTGCTGCCCAGATCAGTACTTAATAACCGAATGTGATGTGCATCAATATCGTGTGGCGCGATAATTACCTTCCAGCCATTGGCTAATAGCA
>CAIOSU010000201.1 GCA_903861055.1 uncultured bacterium | reverse complement strand
TTCCGTTGCGGTTTCTTGGGCATGTTGCACTTGGATATTGTACAGGAACGCTTGGAGCGAGAGTTTGATATGACGGTAATAACTACCGTACCCAATGTATCGTACTATGCCTTTACTACCAAAGGCGAAAAGCTGATTGTAAACAACCCGAGCGACCTACCAGACCCAACTACCTTGGACCATGTTGAGGAACCTTATATAAAAGCACAAGTTATTACCAAGCCTGAGTACATCGGTAGTATCATGAAGTTGTGCATGGACAAGCGTGGCATTCTTAGAAACCAAAGCTACCTTACCCCAACCCGTGTGGAGCTTACCTTCCACATGCCTTTGGCCGAGATTGTATTCGACTTTTATGATAGGTTGAAATCTATTTCAAAAGGTTATGCTTCCTTCGATTACCACATGAGTGGCTATGAAGTGGGCGATATGGTGAAGATGGACATTAAGCTGAACAGCGAAAACGTGGATGCGTTCTCATCGCTTATACACCGCGATAAGGCTTACGACTTTGGTCGCCGCTTATGCGCCAAGTTGAAAGACCTAGTACCTAAGCAACAGTTCGTAATCGCGATACAAGCAGCTATAGGTGCTAAGATTATTGCTCGAGAAACCATCAGCGCCATGCGCAAAGACGTAACCGCCAAGTGTTATGGTGGTGATATTTCGCGTAAACGTAAGCTATTGGAAAAGCAGAAGAAAGGTAAGAAACGCATGCGCCAAGTAGGTAACGTAGAGGTGCCGCAAGCGGCATTTATGGCGGTACTTAAACTAAATGAAGATTAATAGCAATAACTGCCAAACAAGTATATATTGAATGAGGATGGGCAAAGCTTATCCTCATTTTTTTTTGAACACTTTTTTGTAAATCGGAGCCCTCATTGCAAACTGCGCATACGTAGCTGGGTAAAAAACAGGGTAGAGCAGTGGTGAGGCTAAAGCCAAGGTAATATCATCGATAATGGTGCTCCCGTTGTTTTCTTTACGCACACGGTGGCGGTGCTCCCAATGTTTCAAAAAGAAGGGCAATTGTACGCCCTTGTCCACAAACTCATGCTCCGTTTCGCCGTAGGTGCGCTCTGTGATAATACTTTTCCAAACCTGCCATTTAAAACCAGTGAACAGTTTGATGTGCACCTCATCGCCCACCTCGCTGCCATCAAACCTCAATAGCTCCGATGGCGGAAACGGCGGCTGCAAGGCCTTAAAAAGCCCCTCGTTGAACTGATTGAACACCGTGGTGTAGTCTTGCTCTACTTTCGTTTCAATGTGGATGTGGTGGGTCTTCATAACTTATAACGGATAACACCACAAAGTATGATATTGTTGCTATTACAAACCTGCCTCAATCACCAACTTAATATTCCCATAAGTATCCTGCAATATTTCGGGTAGCTCGGTGGGGCTAATCCAGATGGCTTGGGTAATGTCCTCCTCGGTTTGGGCAGTTAGCTTTTGTTCAGGGGCGGTCATTGCATACCAATGCGTTTCTTTAAACACTTGGTGCCCTTTAATGGGGTAGGTATGGAAGGTTTTGATAAGCAATGGGCCAAGGGTAATGTGTTGCAGGCCCGTTTCTTCCTCTACTTCGCGCAGGGCGGCAAGGTCCATCGTTTCGCCAGGTTCTACTTTACCTTTAGGTAGGTCCCAGCAGCCCAAGCGGTTTATTACCAGCAGCTTGCCTTGGGGTGTTTTTACTAATCCGCCAGCGGCAAATATTACTTGATGGTAGCAGGCCTTCACAAGGTTAAGCCCAGCATCTAAGCTAGCGAAGTTGAGGATTATTTCCTCCTCCAAACCCTCTTCAAACTCGCGCACGGCATCGGCCAGTTCACCGTTAAAAAAGGGTAAATTATCGTTTTGGAGCAGTACCAGCCTATTGGTATTGCTAAATATTGTATAATTTAGTGGTATGGTCATAAAACAAGCTATCGCAAATCAAATTGCTGCAAAACTGCTGCAAATTAAAGCAATCAAACTACAACCGCAAGAACCGTTCACATGGTCGTCGGGCTGGAAATCGCCCATATATTGCGATAATCGGGTTACCTTATCCGACCAAGGCATCCGAACTTTTATCAAAGAAAGTTTGGTTGATTTGGTTCAAGAGCGTTTCGAGGAAGTAGATGTAATTGCCGGTGTAGCTACGGCTGGTATAGCCCAAGGCGCGTTAATAGCCGACATGATGAACCTACCTTATGCCTACGTTCGGCCTGAGCCGAAAGGCCACGGCACTGGACAGCAAATTGAAGGCCGCATGGAGCCAGGCCAGAAGGTGGTGTTGGTAGAAGACTTGGTATCTACAGGAGGAAGCTCGCTAAAAGCCGTAAAAGCAGTGCGCGACGCTGGTTGCGAAGTACTGGGCGTAGTAGCCATATTCGATTATGGTTTTGGCGTTGCCGAAAAGAACTTTGCCGAAGCAAAAGTGCCCTACTATACCTTGAGCAACTATGAGTATCTGTTGCCAATAGCGGTTGAGCAAGGTTTGATAAAGCAAGAACAATTGACCCTTTTACAAGATTGGCGCAAAGCGCCCGAGAGTTGGGGGCGTTAATTTTGGAAATGTGCTAATTTCAAAATTTGGAAATGGTTTTTGTTTTGTGCAGAAGTGATTTGTTCAATTTTCAAATTTTCAAATTCCCGAATTTTCAAATTGCCTTTCGTATATTTGCACCGATAGCCACTGCTTATGCAACCACGTGTAATACTTGATACACCCCAGTTTGCCCTTACCATTGATAGGCTGTGCTACCAATTGATTGAAAACCACAACGATTTTACGGATACTGTTTTAATTGGCGTGCAGCCCCGGGGTATCCATCTTAGCAACCGCATATACAAACGCTTACAGGAGCTTAAGCCAAGTTTGAAACTGGATTATGGCAAGCTAGATATTACTTTTTATCGCGACGATTTTCGTAGGCGCGACACCCCATTAGCTGCCAACGAAACGGAGCTTAACTTTAGTATTGAGGGAAAAAAAGTAGTATTGGTAGATGATGTGTTGTACACTGGTCGTACTATTCGAGCAGCTATGGATGCCCTGCTGGATTTTGGACGACCACGGCAAGTAGAGCTGCTAACCTTAATTGATAGACGCTTTACACGCCACTTACCCATTGAGGCCAACTATGTAGGCAAAAAAATTGATTCTATTGCTTCGGAGGTGGTGCGCGTTGAGTGGAACGACCAAGATGGAGCTGATAAAGTTTGGATATTAACTACTAATAAAGATAATTGATGGCAGCCCTGAGTGTAAATCATCTTCTAGGTATAAAGAACCTCAACACCGAAGACATTGAACTCATATTCAAAACAGCCGACCAATTTAAGGATGTATTGAACAGGCCCATTAAGAAAGTACCATCCCTGCGCGATATTACCATCGCCAATCTATTTTTCGAGAACTCAACCCGAACCCGTATTTCATTTGAGCTGGCTGAAAAACGCCTCTCTGCTGATACCATTAACTTCTCTGCCTCAACCTCGTCAACCAAAAAGGGCGAGACGCTGATAGATACCGTGAATAACATATTGGCCATGAAAGTAGATATGGTGGTTATGCGCCATGCCAGCCCAGGGGCTTGTGTTTTTTTAGCTAGGCACATCAACGCCCAGATAATAAATGCGGGCGATGGAACCCATGAGCACCCCACGCAGGCCCTTTTAGATGCGTTCTCGATGCGCGAGAAACTGAAATTGACCGACTTTAAAGGCTTACGGGTAGCTATATTGGGCGACATTACTCACTCACGTGTGGCTTTGTCTAACATCTTTTGCCTAACTAAGCTGGGTGCAGAGGTACTGCTTTGCGGCCCACCGACTTTAATACCGAAACATATTGAAGCGCTTGGCGTGCGTGTAACGCACAATGTTAAAGAGGCCTTGAACTGGTGCGATGTGGCAAACGTGCTGCGCATACAATTGGAGCGACAAGATATTAAGTACTTCCCTAGCTTACGCGAATACAGTTTGTATTACGGGGTGAATAAAGAGTTGCTGGATAGCCTTTCAAAGAAAATTACCATCATGCACCCAGGCCCCATTAATAGGGGAGTGGAGTTAAGCAGTG
>CAIOSU010000200.1 GCA_903861055.1 uncultured bacterium | reverse complement strand
TTCTTCCTTTTGCCCTCCACCGTAATCAAGTTCAAACTTGCTTACGCTCATGAAATATACATTCTCTTTAACAGCATCATACACTACCGAAAGCTCTTGTCCGCCCCCAGCCGGTGCCGTGCCAATAACCTTTACATCATCCATTATCTGGCGATTCTGGTCTCCAAGGTTTTTCACCAAACTTGCTAGACTGGCATTCTCGCTTTTTAGCCGCTTCATGTCATCCATGCTTTGCGTCTTAATGGTTTCCACTGTTGCTTTAAATTCTTCTTTAGCCTTCCTTTGCTCTGACAACAGCGAATCGGCTTGTAATTGCAACTTCGCATTATTATCTGCCAGCAACGATATATCTTGACTTTGGCGGAAAATGAAGAATGCTCCAACAGCACCTACCAGAACAACCAATGTGGCCAAACCGGCAACTGCTGCACGATACGGGCGAACAGCTTGGTTCATAACCAAGTTCATCCTCTGCGTTACCCCCATTTTGGCGGTGCCTGTGTTAGTTACATTATATCGCAGGCGGGGGCCTTCTACCGAGAGCTGAATTTCATCTCCATTATTAAGGAAATACTGGTTCTTTACCGGCCTTCCATTTACCAATGTTGGATTGGTGGTGCTTAGGTTCTTTATTACAACATCGTTGCCATTTCGCTCAATTGCGGCGTGTCGTCGGCTCACGGTGCTTATTTCGTCGCCGTATGTTATGGCGCAACTACTATCACGGCCCAACTCAACATAAGGCACAACAATAGTCTCAAAAGTACCCGAAGGATGCTTGCGGGTGCTGGTTAAATGCTCCAGTGTGTATGCCGGTACATTAGCACCACCAAGCACTTTCATGCCCGTGGTTAAAGCTTTTGTTACTCTAGCTGCCATATTAGGTTAATTGAGTTGTAATGTCAAAAATAGAAAAGCAATATCAAAACGGACTTTGCCCCTTTTACATTTGCTACTTTACCTCTGCTACCGGAACTAGGAAACCAATATCGCCTTTGATATGTGGCCCCCAAGAAACAATACCTACTACCTTAAAGCCATCTTTGGCTTTGGTCAATACTGGACCACCAGAGTTGCCAGCACCCCAGCCTTTGCTAGTTACACTTATGTTGCCATCTTTGGTCAATCCGCTTTGCCCAACCGTAGCTTCACCCAACATTGGCGATACGCTTGCGCTGTTGTTACTACCACCAAACCCTTCGGTAAAGCCAAGTGCAAATACTTTTGATCCAGCTTTCAACGATTTTGATAAATCGTCGTCAAACATTAAGCCATCGGTATTAGAAGTACTCACATAAGCCCAATCGTAGCGGTCAAGCGCAGCTAGCTTAATAAAACCGTCCATATCATAGTCAGCAAGGTTAACGTTTTCGTCTTGCGAATCGTTTACTTTGAAATCCTTGTACATAAAGGTTAACTGTTGCGATGGAGAGGTGCAACGGAATTTTACGTTGAATTTAACACCTGCTTGTTCCAACGAATTGAGGATAATGTCATTTTCTTCGGTACCAAAACGCCATCCTTGCACGCAATGCCTTGCGGTTACAAACCTACCATCTTTAAGCATAAACCCGGTTCCGGTCCATCCCATAGCTACATCTTCTACTGAGCCGTCAGGATATTGCAATTGAAACTCAACAACTTCAAGATAATAAACATGGTTTTTCAAGTTGTCATATGCCTCGGCTAGCTCTTCATTACTATTTTTCGGGGTTGTAGCCAATACGGTAACATCTGCCCTCAACTGCTGGTTTTGCACGCTTAGGTTGTTCAGCTTACCGGTTAACGAAGCATTGTTTTTCGAAAGTTTTTCTAATGCATCGTTATTCGTTTTCTTCATATTATCAATAGTAGCCAACAGCTCATTTTTTGCTACATCGCTCGCCTTCAGTATTGAGTCAGTTTTGACAACCAACTCATCATTTTTTGCCGTAAGGTGAGTAATTTGGGTGTAGGTTAAAAAACCGCCTACTCCTGTAATTAATATTATCATCGCAGCCAATCCTGCAACGGCAGCCCTATAAGGTCGAACGGCTTGTTGCATCACCAAATTCATGCGCCTTGTAACACCCATTTTGGCAGTACCAGAAGCAGAAAGGTTGAATCGCATGCGCGGACCTTCTAAAGAAAGCTGTATCTCGTCGCCATTGTTTAGGAAATATTCGTTTTTAACTGGTCGCCCGTTTACCAATGTAGGGTTGCTGGTCGAGAGGTTCTTGATAACCACATTGTC
>CAIOSU010000199.1 GCA_903861055.1 uncultured bacterium | reverse complement strand
GAATATCCGCCTAATGCGAAGCCGGGTACCTGCTACTTGCAAGTTTATACTCCCAATGAGTACGAATATAAAGAAGTAACCGAGATTGATCGTCCGGCTTATACCAAATCTATAAGCATACCTGCCATTTACGAATATGTATACGATACATTGGTATTGCGCCCAGCCGAGAAAAGGTTGGAAGTAGTAGCCGAAACATACACAACCGTTATTGAAACGGTATTGGTAGCTCCTCCAACTACCCGCTGGGAAACCGGTAAGATTGATCCTAATTGCCTTTCTACTAATCCTGCCGATTGCCGAGTAGTTTGTTTGGTTGAAGTGCCAGCAAAATATACAACATACACCCGCAAGGTACTAGAGACTCCATCTTATACTCGCGAGGTGAACATACCTGCCGAAATAAAAATTGCTACCAAACGCATTCTTAAAACTCCTGCTGGAGTAATGGATTATGAGGTGCCTGCTACTTATAAAACGGTGATGAAGCGCCAATTGGTAAAAAAAGGCTTTATTGATTGGAAAGAAGTGATTTGCAGCGACCAGATTAATATAGAATTAGTGAAAAAAGTGCAAGAAGCCCTTACTGACAAAGGATACGACGCAGGCCCGGTTGATGGCGCTTGGGGCGGTAAATCTTTGGATGCCATGAATAAATTTCAAGGCGAGAAGAACTTACCAATTACCAAGGTTATCAGCTTAGAAACCTTGCAGGCATTGGGCGTACAACGATAAGCTTTAGGTTAACTAATAGTATATAAGAAAGCGGGTCGATAGCCCGCTTTCTTAATTTAATGAACTAATTAACTTGTAAATTAATGACAAACCATACCACCGAGATATGTATAGTTGGCGCTGGCCCTGGCGGGGCTACGGCAGCTTTGGTGTTGGGTAGGGCAGGGGTGCCATGTTTGCTGGTTGATAAAGCCGATTTTCCGCGAGATAAGATATGTGGTGATGCCTTAAGTGGCAAGGTAGTAGAGGTCCTCAAAAAAATAGACCCAAGTATTGCTCAACGATTGGCAGCTGAGCCAACGCAGGTAGGTTCGTGGGGCGTAAACTTTATAGCGCCCAATGGTAAAGCGCTTAGAGTACCATTTAAAACAAGTATAAACAAGGCCAGCGATGCAGCGCCAGGTTTTATTATCAAGCGCTTTGATTTTGACCACTTTCTGCTTCAAGAGGCATTGAAGTACCCATCGGTAACTTATGTGCCTAATCTAAAGCTTGAAAAATATACCAAAACCACTGATGGTTATATTGCCGCCGATAAGGATGGTACAATTACCATTAGTACCAAATTGCTATTGGTGGCCGATGGGGCGCAATCATCGTTTGCACGGCACCACGGCGGTATACAAATGGAACCAAAGCATTATTGTGCTGGCATAAGGGCGTATTATGAAGGTGTGCAGGGTATGGATGCCGATAACTTTATCGAGCTTCATTTTATCAAAGAATTACTGCCAGGCTATTTTTGGATTTTTCCGCTGCCCAATGGTGGCGCTAATGTGGGCCTTGGCGTGCGCAGTGATTATATAAGCAAACGAAAGCTAAACCTAAAGCAATTGTTGCCGCAAGTTATTGAAGGCAACCCAGTGCTTAAAAAGCGCTTTGAGAGGGCAACGCTGGTAGATGAGGTTCGCGGCTATGGTTTGCCGCTAGGCTCAAAGAAACGGCCTATCTCTGGAGATAACTATATGCTTATTGGCGATGCTGCGTCGCTCATTGATCCATTTACGGGCGAAGGTATAGGTAATGCCATGATGACGGGTATGCTGGCTGCGCAGCAGGCTATTGCAAGTAGCAACTTCACCAAAGCCAGCGTAGCAGTTTATGACACTGCGGTTTACCGTCGCCTTTGGAGCGAGCTATCGTTGAGCCGAAAAATGCAGCAACTGGTTACGGTGCCTTGGTTGTTCAATTTGGTAGTAAACAAAGCCCAAAAAAGCAAAACGCTGCAAGAAACCATTTCGTGCATGTTTGAGGATATGGACATGCGCGAGCGTTTAAAACAACCAAGCTTTTACGTAAATTTGCTTCTCAATAAATAGTATCAAGTATCAAGATTTGGAACTAGATACACACCTCGTACTTTTTCCCCAATAACCAATAACCAATAACCAATAACCAATAACCAATAACCAATGAAAAAGCTATTAATCCTTGCTACCTCAGTGGCAGTAATTTTTTTAAACAGTTGTACCAGTGGCGAAGCGCCTGCAACAGAGCCTACCGCTGCCGAAACCGCTGAAACCGCAACATACCACGGGGATAGCATAACTGCTGAAGGTGCCATAACTACCGCCGAGCTGGTAGCAAAAATGCAAGCCGACAGCACCTTCACTGGAAAGGTTGAGACCGTTATTAACTCATGCTGCAAAAAGAAAGGTTGCTGGATGCGTGTTGCCCTAGCAGATGGTAAAGAAATGAAAGTAACCTTTAAAGACTATGGTTTTTTTGTGCCATTAGAAAGTGCAGGTAAACCTGTAGTTATGGAAGGTAAGGCTTACTACGAAACCCTGACAGTTGAGGAATTGAAGCACTATGCAGAGGACGCCGGCAAAACTGAGGCTGAAATTGATGCTATTACGATGCCAGAACCTGTATTAGCTTTTGAAGCTACTGGTGTCATTATCAAAGAGTAATGCACTCTAATAATATTGCCGTAATGTTGTAGTGACAATTTTTTCTGAAAAAAGACAAACATTATTTGGCATCCCCCCGTTATTGGCCTATATTTGCAGGGCTTTTGAAAAAAGGCCTATTAATGATTTCGTAGCTCAGCTGGTAGAGCAGTACACTTTTAATGTACGGGCCCTGGGTTCGAATCCCAGCGAAATCACGGAGAGTCAAGGCAGTTGTAAAAAGCTGCCTTTTTTCGTTGACAATTTTTGGGTTAAACGAATTGCACTAGCTACATCGTTTATACCTTATTACTTTTGTCACCCTGCCCGGGTGTTGAAATTGGTAGACAAGCAACATTGAGGGTGTTGTGTGCTTACGCACGTGCAAGTTCGAATCTTGTTCCGGGCACGCTTTCAGGCACTTTAATTGGCCTCGCTGTATTTTCGGCGGGGCCTTTTTTGTTTTTGGGTATAATATGTGGCTTGAAGACTATGGTTGTGCGGTTGGTTATTTACCGATTTTGTAAGGTAGTTATTGCGTGGCCCTAGCGTGGCTTATGAGCCGTCCCAATCTTGCTGCCCCCATCGCCAGTGCCACCAACCCCGAGCAGTTGACAGCATTGATGGCGGCTGCCCATTTGAAGTTAGATGCGGAAGCGCTGGCCTTGTTGGATGCTGCGAGTGGGTATTGAAATCAAAAAACGTCATTGCGAGGAGTGACACCACGCTTTTCGCGTGGATGGCACGACGAAGCAATCCCCTGCTACGAAGCATAATCTTCGGATGCCAATGACCTTTCCTACAGTATGTACTG
>CAIOSU010000198.1 GCA_903861055.1 uncultured bacterium | reverse complement strand
GTGCGTTTCGAAACATCAAAGCATTAACGTATTTCAGGCGAACTTGGTATTTATTTACACATTTTTTAGTTGGCTTATCATCGCCTTAGGGTCGGGTGCTTTAAAAACGGCACTGCCTGCAACTATTACATCGGCACCTGCAGCTATTATGGTTGCTGCATTGTTGGCATCTACACCGCCGTCAATCTCTATCAATGCATGCGAGCCGGTTTCGGCTATCAGCTTTTTTAGTTTGCCAATTTTCTGCAACGTAGCTTGTATAAATTTCTGCCCACCAAACCCGGGGTTTACGCTCATTAAGCATACTACATCCAACTCAGGCAAAATTTCCTCCAAAGCACTTATAGGCGTGTGCGGATTAATTGCCACGCCAGCTTTCATGCCAGTAGCTTTTATTTGCTGTATGGCGCTATGCAAGTGCAAGCAAGCCTCAATATGTATAGTTAGTTGCTGCGCACCAGCTTGATAAAAATCTTGGATATACTTTTCGGGTTCCACTATCATTAAGTGCACATCCAAGAATTTGGTAGATAGCGGCGCAATGTCTTTTAGCACGCTAATGCCAAAGGAAATATTCGGCACAAAACGACCATCCATTACGTCAACGTGCACCCAATCGGCTTCGCTTTCGTTCAACATTTCGATGTCTCGGCCCAACCAAGCAAAGTTGGCCGAAAGAATAGAAGGGGCTACCAAATGCTTCATGCCTTCAAAATTAAGGAAATATCTTGGTCAATAGCCCATGCTGATGAAGAGAGGTGAAAATTGTATCACCTTAGTCTGTTGTTGCGCTGTAAAACAAGAACCCATTCATCCAATTTCAACATGCTAACCCAATCAATCTCCTATTTTATAAGGATATTACTTACCAGGATGATAAATGCGCTCTGCATTTTTTTTAATCTGTTCCCAATCAAGGGTCATTACCTTGGTTTGTTGTTTTGAGAACAATGGCAATTGGTCAGTGTAGTGTGGGCTATCAGGCATTGCACTGCTACCATAAGGGCTTAAACTCTCAATGCGCACAGGTCCATTGGGGCCATACTCAACAAGCATGGTATATGAATCGCCAATGTACCCATAGTATTTGCCGTTTTCCTTGTTTTGCTTGCTATAGTTGGCTGCAAGCGCATCAGGAAAACCTGGCATGGGCACTTCCATATTGCCGCGTTTTATGCGTTGCACTTCTTTAATAGGCACTTTTGTGCTACCAAAGTGTGTGGTTAGGTTGGTATGGGCATATTCCAAGGCTTCGCCCATGAGTTCTTTTCCAATTTCAATGCCTCCGCGAAATTGGTTATCGTCGTAGTTTTTCTTCTTAAAAATATATTCAATAGCTACCAAAAACAGCACTGCATCTTCGTTGTCGGGCGTAGCGACAAGGTTCCAATTAAGCATTCTGTCGCGTAGGGCGTTCAGCTCGGGCTTCCCAAAATCGGCATTCAATTGGCTCATAACCGATTTCACAAACTCACTAGTTGCCGAATAGCTGTTGTCGAATTTTATCAGTTTCATATCCTCAAAACTAACCTTGCTATACTGCTGCATGAGTGCCTTAAAGCGGTCGGCCCTGTTGTTGTTACCGCTGCGGAAACCCATGTTTTTAGAGAAGGTGCCCACTGGTATATTCTCTTCGGAGCAAGTAGCATCGTACGTTGAGTTGTTAGTATTGTACACCCAGCCGCAGCTAGGGTTATGCACTTGGGGCAAACTGTCGGTAGGGTACCAAGTTTTCCAAAGGTGTAAGCTGGTATCGCCGCGAAGGGGCAGGGTCCAATCGAGGCTATTGTCGCGCATCGGTATCATGCCATTATCGAAAAAACTTACATTGCCAGCTTTATCGGCGTATATTATATGAAAGCGGCACAAGGCATTCATTTTCACGGCTGCCATAAACTCCTCTTTGTTGTTGGCCTTGTTCATTCGGTACCATTGCTCGGCAGCCCTTATATCCATATTCGACGGAAAGCGGATGGAGTAAAAATCACCATTCGGAGATTGAAACGTTGGGCCGAATTTGCTCCAGTAAATTTTTTTGCCAACTGGTAAGCGCGGCAACCATTTTTTAAGCTTTACCACTAGCTTGGCCTTGCCCAATTCTAGTTCTTCCCATTGGCCATTGTACCAATATTGGTTCTTTTTGTTGGGGTTCATTTTTAGTTGGTATACATCGGTAAGGTACAGCCCATTCCAAGTATGGCTCCAGCCGAGGTTTTGGTTGGTACCCAAAAAGATGGTAACGCCCCCTGGGAAAAGCGCACCCATAATGTCCATGCCTTCATCGCTTTTTAAGTGTGCTTCATACCAAGAGAAGGGGCCTTCGAATGGTACGTGAGGGTTTACGCAAAGCATGGTATTGCCGTTGGTGGTTTTGGTTGCTGCCAGTGCAAAGGCATTAGAGCCTTTGGCTTCGGGTATATCAAACTTTCCTTTCACTATATCCTTTACCTTGCCATGTGCGTTCGATATCAATATCATACGCAGTGTGTAGCCTTTTATCATATCCTTACCCGTAAGTGGGAAGGCTTTTTTAATACGTACCTGTTTGGGGTGGGCAGCTACAAAGGCGTTTAATCCAGCTGCATAGCCATCCAAGTATCGTTTAAACTCTGGCGTTATATCAGTTTCATATTTTGCATCTACCAACTTATTGATGCCCATAGCATGTACAAAAAAGTCGGTGATGGCACCGTCTTTACCATTTATCAGGCCGTTCATGCCTTTGGTCATCAGCACGGTTTCTTCTATGGTTTTAAAGTCGTCTTCGGCATGGGCCCAAGCAAGGCCATAAGCTACATCAGGGTCGGTTTTGCCATAAATGTGCGGCACACCCCACTTGTCGCGGGCTATGGTAACATTACTGGCGTAGTCTCGAGTGTTGGTTTGGGCAAAAAGATTGAAAGAGGCTGACAGCAAAAATGCCATCAGTAATGCAGTTTGTAAAAATTTCATGAGTAGGTTGAGGATGAATGATGTACTAGTAACGGTTAATGTCTAAAAATATTGAATTTGGGGCACAAAACAGCAGATTTTGTTTGTTTGGTAATGGAAAATTAAAGTATGCCTATCTT
>CAIOSU010000197.1 GCA_903861055.1 uncultured bacterium | reverse complement strand
TGCTCAAGTAAAAAATAAAATTATTGAGGTTATTGAAGTTGAAGGGTATATAAAAAGAACTGGATATGCTCGGTCATACCTTTTGAACTAACCTGGAATAAACGATACGTTGATAGCTATTTTTCTACCCGTAAATCTGTCAGCTCTTGCGGATGGAGCGGATGTATTATGGATACTCCTACGTTAATTTTGATGCACGATGAAATAATCAATAGTCGTCCACACATATTGCTAACTATTAAGTCTCTTGCCGGTGCAGTACTGCATCGTCATTGTATGCCATTTACTGAATATTCCGTAGCAGATGATCGGTTTATTAACCTGGTAATGCCGCCCAGGAACACATACACATTACCGGTTTATCCACAAGATTTTACCAGTATGAGCCAGGTTGAAATCCGGGTAGTTCGAGCGTCAAAATGTCCAAACTATGTGTCAACACATGGTAAGTACTAGTTAGGAACTTAGCGGATTTAAATGCGGTCGTTTTAAAGACAAATAGAATTTAAACTACAAGCGTCGCGTAACCGGACGCTTGGCTTGCAAAACTTACAACAATTTTTTCAAAATAGCACCATTCAAGATTCATCCAAAACAATCCGTTTGTTACGGGGTGAGCTAACCATTTTCAAGCGCCCCAAAAGCCGTCAATGGCAATGTCGTTTTAAGTTGCCCAATGGCCAATGGCATGCAGCCTCAACAGCCACACAAGATATTGAAGCCGCTCGTACCCAAGCCATCTCTATTTACGAAACAGTCAAAATCAAGGTTAGCGCAGGCTTGGCAATAACAACCCGAACTTTTAAACAAGTGGCCTTGGATGAATTAGCCAATATGGCCCAAGCCACCCAGAACAAAACTGGCAAGCGAACATACAGGGATTACACATTTGCAATAAACAAATACCTGATTCCATTTTTTGGCAATTACGAAATAAGTCAAATAACGAATGAACTACTGCGGGATTTTGAATCGTGGAGAATTGCCGAGATGGGAAAAGTGCCTATGGCAAGCACCAAGCGAAATCACGCCAGTGCCTATATTCGAGTGATCAATCTAGCTAGAAATCGTGGCTATATTGGGTTTAATAAAGCAGTGCCGTTACTTGATGGCAAAGGGCAAAGGAGTCAGCCCCGCCCAGCTTTTAGTGCGGAAGAAATTACTGAGTTACTTTGCTATACAGAGACTTGGCAAAAGTCTTCATATACAGAAAGAACAGCCCATATGCGAACCTTGTGTAGCTTTTACATAGAGTTCTTGGTGAATACTGGCGTCAGACATGGCACAGAAGCATTGCCATTAAGGTGGAAGCACTTGCAATGGCATTGGATTGGAGACAAGAAGTATTTGCGGATTTGGGTAAGTGGCAAAACGGGCCCGCGCTATTTGATAGCTAAGAATGTAGTGATTAAAGTTTTAGAGCGAGTACTTAAATGGCAAAAGCTACCATACTCGGGATTAGATGCAATTATTGAAGCCAAGTTCGATCGGTTGATATTTAGATTGCCAACAGGTGAGCAAATTAGCAATATGGAGAACATTTTTCGAAATCTCATGGTGCGCAGTTGTTTGCGCATGGATGGTGGTGGGCAAAATAGGACTTTATATAGTCTCAGGCATACCTATGCCACATTCGCCCTAGCAAGAGGTCTAGATATACATACTCTCGCAAGGCAAATGGGCACTAGTGTTGGCATG
>CAIOSU010000196.1 GCA_903861055.1 uncultured bacterium | reverse complement strand
GGATTATTGCCGCGTAAGCAGCGATGTGCACATGAAATGGGAAATGAAGATACTGAAGGCCCTGCACGCCCGCGAACGCCTGAGCGTGTGGAACACCCTCACCACCAACATTGCCCGCAGGCACTTGGGTGGCCGCTTTATATACAACGACCCGGACGTGTATGTGCTTCGCGACGAGAATAACAAACTTACGGCGGCCCAAAAACATACCATGTTTTTCGTAAACAACCTGTTTGGGCAATTGGTATTTACCTCCGATAACATCAATAATTATAGTGCCGAAACCATGAGCCAGTACCTTTCGGGTTTTCCGTTGCTGCCGAAGAGTGATATGGCCGTGAACCAGCGCGGCGATGCCTATGAGGTTACTTTTGCCATAGGCAAACGGCACTATTTGGCGTACATTAACCTTAGTAGTAAAAAGCAAACTTGGACGTTGCCCGCTGGCGAGTACTTTGACCCGAATACTGCGCAAATACTATCGGGTAGCGAAGTAACGGTTGCCCCCTATACTAGCATTTGCTATTACCGATTGGAGGGCAAAGGCTTTCAATTGCTGGGTGGTAAGGGCCATCTATTCCCGGGCAGTGAGGTGAAGGACTTTCTGCTCACGAGCGAGAAAAACGCCAATATCTTTTACCACACAGGCGCCAATCAAAAAGAAACGCTCTACATTTTGTTGCCGCCTGGTTTTAAGGGCTTGAACGTAAATAACCAGCCCGTTGAGACCGTTCAGCAAAATGGGTATACGTTGGCGGTATATAGGCCGTGATTATCGGCGGGCTTTGTTGTTTAATGCAACCATTGTGATGGCTGCAGGGTCGCTTCAATTCGCTGAACTGCCCCCTTCCCACCTCACAACCGCTGCATCTCAAACTTGGGGCTGCCTTTTAGTCCCTGCTCATTGTAGAAATCGATGAAGTGTAGTTTATAGTATATCCCTTCGATGTCCTTTATAATGTAGACAAGTTCAGGCAATACGGTATACACACTTTCTTCAAGGCTGTAGTATTTCCAAGCATAACCTATTGCATCTTGTTGGGCCTTGTATGTGTATGTTTCGGCTATTGTAGTTGTAATTTCATTATAAGGGGTAAGGCTGTCTATAGCAACCGTTACCTTATTGGGGTTGATGAGCACGCCCGTTACCAAGTATGGCGTAAAGGGTTCGTAGAACATTTTGGTGTATTGCGTAAACACAATGTCCCATTGGTCTTTGGGTGGTTCGGTATTGACGCTTTGGTGGGTAGTAAATGAATATGCCACGTTATTATAAAGTTCATTTTTGGTAATAGTAGCCGTATGCTCATTGCTGCCATCAAGCGAAGCATACCGAATGTATAGGGAAGATGGTTGCAAGCTTAGCAGTTCAATTTTTAAATACCCAAGAACAGCGCCGGTTTCGTTGGTACCTAAATCTAATACATAAACATCGCCTGTTTGCCAGTTCGCAATGGCCAGGCTATCTGGGTCTCCTTCACTAAGGTCAGGCCTAAAGGTAAGACCAGCTGCTGTATTGGTAGCTTCAAATGCCAGCCCCGACGGTGCTGCCTGCATCATTTTGGCCGAGTTTAGATAAATGTGGTTTTCATTGGCGTCACTGTCAAAGGCAATGTCCCAGTCTGATTTGGCGCCGATTTTCACAATTGACTCCGTACCAAGGTCGAACCAAATCTGAAACCTATAATCTACATTCATATCTACTGTTACCGTAACCGAATCGCTAGGCTCGGGCCGTTGTACAGGCGTTTCCTCCTTTAAGCAGGATGTAAAGGCAAGTGTAACCATTAAGAATATTAATAAGTATTTCATAATTTGGCAATTGCGATATCAAAGGCCCTCCCTTTGCCCTTTGGGGGAACGGCAAAAGGAGGGCGGACTCAAATTGGGAAAAGGCTGATTTTACTCAATGATCAATTTTTGTTGGGTATTTTGGCCGTTAACGGTAAGCGTAACGATGTACAATCCCGCATTGAGGTGTTGTGCAGGTAAATGGAGCTGCAGGATGCCGCTGTTGGTGTTTACTTGGGCGGTATATACTTGTCGGCCTGCTAAATCGTGCACCTGTAGGTTGGCAGTCTCGTTGCCGTTTAGCAAGTTTAAAACCACGGTTACCTCTTGGCCATTGTTGGGGTTAGGGTAGACGGTCATGGTTGCGGCAAGGGGCTCGTTTTCTAAAATGCCCACCTGTTGTACCGTGTCGGCTTCAAGCAACTTCTCTTTACTGAATATAAAGTTGCCCGTTGAGCTACCGCTAAAGCCAGTGAAAACCAATTTCCAGATATCGCCGTTTTGTGTACCTACAAAGTAAGCCAACGAATCAGTAATGTCCCATTGGAAAGTGCTCATGTTGATGCTTTTCCAGTAGTGACCAATAGCGGTAATGTTGGTTTGGAAGGTTTCTGCTTCGTAATCGGTATAGTTGGCCGCATCGGCAAGGTTCTCCGCTACAGCAACTTCAACACCAATGTTTGAACGCACGCCCGTTACACCGTATGGCAACACGCCACCGTTGCCATCAGGCACATTGGCAAAGTAAGAGCCAAATACCAAGTTCCAGTCGTCTGATGCTGGCTCGCGGTCAACAATGGCATGGTTTACCAATGAGTAGGCAACAAAGTTTTTGGTATTGTAGTCAGCTTTCGAAACGTTGTAGGTCATATCGCCCGAGCCATCTACATTGGCGTGGCGGAAGGTGAAAGTACCCGAAGCCAGGCTCTTGATCCAGATTTTGTGAAAGCTGCCATCGGTTAGTTTGATAATGTAGATTTTATCGCCGGTAACAGTGTGTGTAGCTAGGCTGTAAGTACCCCAACCAAGGTCAAAATCATCGTTAGGGTCGGCAATTCCGTCAAAGGCACCTATTGCCCAGGTGGTATCGCTGTTGTATAGTTTGGTAAGCGTTGATAGGCCAGTGGTATCTATGGTAGCCCACTCGGTAGTGTCGGTTGAGTATACCCATAGTTCGGCACCGCCACCTGCGTTTAAGTGAATGGATGTGCCGTAGCTTGATGTTTCGAAGGCAATATCCCAATCATTTTTTGGGGCTGAGCCAACTTCATCGTTTTCTAAGCTATACCAAACATGATTGGCATAGCCAGGGCCAATGCTTACGGTATCGGTTATGGTTTGGGCATTGAGTTGCAACAAGGCCAACAATATGGCGGAAGTAAGTATAAGGCGTTTCATTTGTTTAAGTTTGTTTGGATTAATTCGCAATAACAGCACAAAGGTCATTTGCAATCGTATGCTGCACAATACCGTACTATTGTATTTCTGTGGTACTGCATTCAGGGTATTGGCGTTTTTAGGCCTTATCTGGCGTAACTTGAATAATGCCGTTTTTGATGGCAAATGCTACTAATTCCGATGAGTTGTTTAGTTTCAGTTTGTTCAACACGTTTTTGCGGTGGGTGCTTACCGTATGCACACTCAAGAAGAGCTTGGCCGCAATTTTCTTATTGGTCAACCCTTCCGAAATCAGTCGAATAATCTCCACTTCGCGTCCACTGAGGTTGCTTGGTTCGCAGGTGTCGTTTTTAGGGAAATGCTTGTCAACAATGGCATCTATCACTTTGCTACAAAAGAATTTTTCTTTGCGTATGGCGGCATACAGCGCACCTATAAACTCATCGCGGTTGCACTCTTTCAGTATATAGTTAGTTACGCCATACTCCAATGCCCTTAGGATGTCGATTTTGTTGTGATCGGTACTAATAACCAACACCCTAGTATCGGGCGAAAGCGTGCGGACCATTTGGATATCTTCCAAAGAAAAATATCCCGGCTCATGGTAATCCAATATCAATATTTGGGGCTTGGTTTGTTTCAGGGCGGACTTTAGCTCGCTGCTGCACG
>CAIOSU010000195.1 GCA_903861055.1 uncultured bacterium | reverse complement strand
CATCATTGCCAAAGCCCAACACACCGCTTTTGGCAAAGACCATGATTTTGCCAACATCAAAACCTACGAAGACTTTAGGCAGCGCGTGCCCATTGCCGATTATGAGCAACTAAAGCCGTACTTTGAGCGCATTAAGCACGGCGAGGCGCATGTTACCTGGCCGGGCAAGCCCAAGTACCTGGCCAAAACCAGCGGCACCACCAGCGGCACCAAGTACATACCCATTACCAAAGATAGCGTGGGCAACCACTTTTATAGCGCACAAACGGCCATGATGCTGTATATGGCCGAAACGGGCCAATACAACATCATGGATGGGCAACTGATTTTCCTTTCGGGTAGCCCAGAGCTGTCCATGGTAAACGGCATACACACGGGTCGCCTGAGTGGCATTGTAAACCACGAGATACCGGCCTACCTAAAGGGTAACCAAGTGCCGAGCTGGCAAACCAATTGCATGGACGATTGGGAGGCCAAGCTAGACCAAATAGTGGAAGAGACCATAAACAAAGACCTTACCCTTATAAGCGGCATACCGCCGTGGGTGCAGATGTACTTTGATAGGCTGCAGGCGCGCACGGGCAAACCGATAAAGGATATTTTCCCCAACTTTAAGGTGTTTGTATATGGCGGGGTAAATTACGAGCCTTACCGCGCCAAGCTGGAGCAGAGCATCGGTAAGCACCTGCCCTCGGTGGAGACGTACCCCGCTTCGGAGGGGTTTATTGCCTTCCAAGACACCCAAACCGAACCCGGCTTGCTGTTGAACGTAAATTCTGGCATATTCTTTGAGTTTGTGCCCGCCCATGAGTATTTCAACGAAAACCCAACGCGCTTGAGCCTAAAGGAGGTGCAATTGGGCGTAAACTATGCCCTTATCATCAGCAGCAATGCGGGTCTGTGGGGCTACAGCATTGGCGATACGGTGAAGTTTGTATCAACAAAACCTTACCGCATTGTGGTTACGGGCCGCATAAAGCACTACATATCGGCATTTGGCGAGCACGTAATAGGGGAGGAGGTGGAGCGGGCCATGTTGCACGCCGCCCAGCAAGTTGGCGCCAAGATTACCGAATACACCGTGGCTCCTATGGTAGATGCGGGCACGGAGCTGCCCTACCACGAATGGTTGGTAGAGTTTGAGCAGGAGCCGGCGGATATGCAATATCTGGCACAGCTACTCGACGAACAAATGCAGGCCCTCAACATTTATTATAAAGATTTGATTACCGGCAGCGTATTGCAGCCCTTAAGAATAACCCCACTGCAAAAAGGGGCTTTTATTAACTATATGAAGAGCCAAGGTAAGCTGGGCGGACAAAACAAAGTGCCGAGGTTGAGCAACGACCGCGGAATTGCGGATAAATTGAAAATTTAAAATTCGAAATTCAAAATTCAAAATTAGGCATTGCACATTCAACACAATCGTTCTTCGTACCTCGTACATCGTACCTCAAAAAGTCTTGTGTCTTGTGTCTTGTTTTGTCATCCTGAGCGTAGCCGAAGGATTGTGTCTCAAAAAAGGGTATTTTTGCAACAATTAATGATAACGCATTAAGTAGCATATGGGAATAGTTATAATGGTGGCACAATTGCTACTGGGTTTGGGCCTACTGGTTTTTATACACGAGCTGGGCCATTATTTGGCGGCACGAGCCTTTGGTATCAGGGTCGAGAAGTTTTACGTTTTTTTCGATTTCAATGGCATTAAGCTGTTCAGTAAAAAGATAGGCGATACCGAGTATGGTATCGGCTGGTTCCCGCTGGGCGGCTATGTGAAGATAAGTGGTATGGTAGATGAGTCGATGGAACTGGAGCAGTTGGCCAGCGAGCCACAGCCGTGGGAGTTCCGTACCAAGCCGGCCTGGCAGCGTTTGATAGTGATGATGGGCGGCATTATCATGAACGTGCTGTTGGGCATCATCATATTTACGTTTGTGCAGCTGCAGTTCAAGAAAACGTACATACAGCCTGCACTTATACCACAGGGCATTTATGCCTACGATTTAGCGCAGCAGTACGGGCTCAAATCGGGCGACCATATTGTGGCCATCAACGGCAACCCGATTATCAGGGTAGAAGATTTGATTTCGCAAAAACTATTGTTTGCCCCAGCTATAACGGTGGTAAGAGATGGCGATACGCTGCCTACTATACAGTTTCCGAATAACGTTTTTGAAGAGCTAAAGCAATCTCGCACGGGCTTAATAGGCCTTGAAAACTTTGAAAGCTATGTGGACAGCGTAGTGCAGTTTGTGGGCGAGGGTCATGAAACCCAAGCTTATAAAATGGGCTTAAAAAAGGGCGATGTAATTACTTCCATCAACGGCAAGCCGGTGACGGTGTTCGGCGATTTGAAGCAACTGCTTGCCGAGTATGATAGCCTTGCTGCTGATGTGGTGGTGCTGCGCGATGGACAGCCGGTAACCTTGCACACCGACTCGATAGAAAGTGGTGCATTGGGCTTTCAACCGGGTCCCGACCCCAAAAAGCTTTACGAGCCATACGCTAAGCCATATACTTTTGGGCAAGCGCTGTCGTGGGGCACCCGTGATGGTTTAGAAGCCATGTACTACAACGCCAAAGGCCTGTGGTGGATAGCTACGGGCAGGGTAGATGCCCGCGACTCGGTGCAGAGCCCTATTGGCATAGCCCGCATTTATGGCGGCGTGTGGGATTGGGCCCATTTCTGGAAAATAACAGGCCTTATCTCATTCATCCTCGCATTTATGAACTTTCTGCCCATACCCGCCTTAGATGGTGGCCACGTAATGTTCATTGTTATTGAGGTAATACAGGGCAAACCCGTGAGCCAAGAATTTATGGAGCGAGCCCAAAAAGTGGGTATTATTTTGATTTTGGGCTTGATGCTGTTTGCATTCGGCAACGATATTTTGAAATCATTTGGCATATAAAAACCACCACCAAACATGAAAAAGTTACTGTTTTTGTTCTTGGGCGTTGCTATGGGATTATCGGTTGCGGCGCAAGGCCCATCGGTAATGGTTATTCCATTCGATCCGGATATGTATTTCTCCGATTCGGACCAAGGTTTAGCCGAATACAACAAACTGAATGTAAAAGAGGTACGCCAGCAGTTTAGGTACGGCCTCAACATGAACCTCAATGCCCGCATCCTTTCGGCACACAACACCAAAACGATGCTGACCGATACCACTGCCGATTTGGCGAAGGATTTGTACTCCATTTACAAAGGTATCAGCTACTTTTCTGATAAGAGCATGGCCTCGTCGTCGGTTACTGGCGAAGACCCAGAGCCATCGGGCAAAGGTATCATAGGCGGCGTGTTTAAAAAGAACACCAACAACAAGGGCCAAGACAATGCCAGCAACAGCAAATCGTCGAACCAGATTGAGGCGCGCAACTACATGAACGTGAAAATACACAATGCGGCCATGCTAGAGTATTTGCACAACAAGTATGGTACCGAGGTGTTTTTGTTCATCAATCAATTTAATTTGGTTACCAACTTTGAGCATTGCTTGGATAGGGCCAACAACGTTTTCGAGCGCGAGGTGATGATTCACTTCTCGGTGTTTGATTATACCGGCAAGCAAATAGCTGGCGATGTGGCCATAGTTAACCTGCCTAGCAATAACAACAACCTCGATTTAATCATCAAAGAGAAGTTTCCGGTAATAGCCGATTATATAAAAGGCCAATTGCCTCATAATTCTACCATTGGTAATGATGCAGTTGCGCCAAATAGCATGATAAAGCAAGATTAATTTGCGATAACGTTTCGCTTATTTCAAAGTTTGCTTTACTTTTGTCGTCCCGTTCTTAATAAAGGTTTTTAATTGCTGTGCGTTTTGTGTCTTTGGGCATAAAAGTAAGCTGATGGGAAATTGCCCGGATGGCGGAACTGGTAGACGCGCTAGATTCAAAATCTTGTGGCTGTAAGGTCGTGTCGGTTCGATTCCGACTCCGGGTACTAAGGCCGCTTCGTTTTACGAAGCGGCCTTTTTTATTTCCTAAAACCATTGCGTTATTTTGTGCCATGGCAAACATAAAAGAGGGTCCATACTTTGAGGCCATCAAAAAACATTATGTTGAGTTTTGGGGCAAAAAGTTTACCGAGCTAACCATAATGGATGGCCCAGCTGCCGAACTGGGTAAGTACTTTAAAGTATTGGAGTTTGAGCCCCAGCAGCCCGACGATATGTGGTGCTATGCCACCGAAGGCGCATCAAACCCAAAAGACGGCGGCAAGCTGGAGCTATTTATGCTCTCCAGCAAAAAGGATGTGGATATAGCAGCATTGCTATACAGCGCCGCACAATACCACCGCACTGGCGATGGTTTGGGTCTTGACCACACCATTAATTTTGGTAAACCTTGGCAAGACAATTCTAAGTGCGACTATGCCATCGTATCGCCGCCTTATACGGAGCCTCAAGAATTTATGGAGATAATGACTGCTGCTGGCATAACTAAGTTTTACTGGCTACTACCCATCACGAGTGCCGAACGGGATTATAAAATGGAGCATGGAGCCGAAAAGCTCGAGGAGCTGTTTGAAGCACACAACATGCAGTACTGGGATGCTAATAGGGAAAGTTTGGCGTAGGCTCGGCGCTTATAGTTGTTTTTACTCCGCTTAAATAGTCGTAATTTAGCACCATGCAAAGCATCTTCACCGACAAAGACGAGCAACCCACTTCCGAAGAACTTCAAATCTTTTTGGGTGCTACTTTTCCGTATTGGCTAGAGTTGGCCGCTTTTACCAAATCATCGTTGCCACAGGCGGCAGGCGGGTGGAATTTTGCGGGCGTTAACTTCGGTTGGGGCTTTCGTATAAGCGATAGCCGCAGGGTTATTATTTACCTATACCCACGGGCGTTGTTTTTTACCGTAACCATGGTATTCAATGCCAAGGCACAAGAAGCCATTGCGGTCAGCAAGGTAGCTGATAGTATCAAAACCTCACTACTAGCCGCAAATGAACAGCCAGAAGGCCGCAGCATCAGCCTAGAAGTCCGAAACGCCGACGTTGCCGCCGACATTAAGCAATTGATTGAGATTAAGCTGGCGAGCTAGTTTCTCTACAATTTACCATGCTTACTAATGGCTAGCAATAGCCTAATGGCAAAAAAAGCCGCAATAACAAAAGCCGCTACGCCCAGCACGGGCACGTTGTAGCAGTGCGGCGGTATATCGGCATGGATGATGAGGGCGCTGCCCAGTATCATGGCGGCTACCACTATGGCAAAGGCTATACGGTTGGCAACGGTATTAAAGTCGCGGTTAAAGCGGTCGATGGATGGCGACTCCACATCGAAATGCACTTTGCCGGCCTTAAACTTTTGCATTACCTCGCGCATATCTTTGGGTAGTGCCCGAAACGTTTCGGCAAAATCCATGTACGTTTCGTATACGTTGCGCAGCAGTTTCTTGGGCTCGTATTTGCGGGCAATCAGGCGCTCTACATACGGCTCCATGTTTTTGATGATGTTATATTTCGGGTCGAGAAACAAGCCTACACCCTCAATCATTACCAATGCCTTCAATAGCAGCAGTAGGTTTTGGGGCACCTTGATTTTGTAGGTAAAAAACATGCGGTTTAGGCCATCCATTACCTCGGTTGGCTCTATCTCGTCTAGGCTTTTATCGGGGTATTCCTCAAAAAAGTCCATGATGTCATACTCAAGGTCATTCAGGTTTTGTATTTCGCCACCTGCAAACTCCTGTAATACTTTTATCAGTGTTTTGCTATCACGGCGTGCCAAGGCCAGCATCATGTCGCCAAGCAGTATCTTATCTTTTTCAATAATGGTACCCATCATACCAAAGTCGATGAAACACACCTTTTTGTTGGGCAGCACAAAAAAGTTGCCTGGGTGCGGGTCGGCATGGAAAAAACCATGATCGAACACCTGCTCAAAATATAGGTTTATGCCATCGAGGGCCAACTGGCTGCGCTCAATGCCATATTTGGCAAGCAACGTTAAGTTGGTTACTTTAAAACCGTCAATATACTCCATGCAAAGAACATGCTTAGTGCACAGTTTAGGGTAAACGGTGGGCACGTAAATAAACTCGTTGCCCGCAAAATTGCGCTGAAACCGCTGTATGTTGGCCGCCTCTGAGCGAAAGTTGAGCTCTTTCATGATACTGCGCTCAAACATGCGCACCAGCCCTACTGGCTGAAACGATTTGCTTTCGGGGAAATGTTTCTCAACAAACCCAGCCAGGTTGTTGAGAATGTATATATCGGCCTCAATGTTGTCAATAATATCGGGCCGTTGCACTTTTAGCACCACCTGCTCGCCAGTAATTAGCGTGGCGCGGTGCACCTGCGCCATACTTGCCGAGGCAAGGGGCGTATAGTTTATTTCGGCAAACAACTCTTCAAGTGGTTGCTTGTAGTTGGCTTGAAGGGTGGCTTTTATCAGTTCGGCATCAATGGGCGCTACGTGGTCTTGAAACTTCTCAAACTCATCAATCAGCTCTTGGGGCAACAAATCGGGCCGGTTGCTGGCTATTTGCCCAAACTTGATGTACGAGGTACCCAGCTCTTCAAAAGCCAACCTTAGGCGCTCGAACCTACTGAAATCAAATACCGATTTGCCTTCGCGGGTGGGAACCCATTTTTCGTTATGCGGCACTAGCTTGCTAAAGTAGGTGTGCGATACAAAATCGGCAAAGCCGTACTTGAGCAATATGCTCAATACCTGGCGGTAGCGCTTGGCATGTTTAAAAGGAGATTCCGTAAGATCCATCAATAGCGGTTGATGTTGCTAAGGTACAAATAATAAAAATCTAGGGATAGTGAGATATGTCAGGGTGCGAGCAGATTGTAGTTGGGTTTTGGGCCAGTAACAGGGCAGTTTTGAGCACCACAAACAAAACCCTCTCCATTCGATAGGTTTTAAAAAATGATTACAACAAAAAAAGGAAGCTATAAGGTGCTCGCTCACTTTCTCTCCCTCAAAAAATAGATCGCTCCAACACTAACTTCTTGCTACGGCCTTAATCTTTAAAGTTGCCTTTGCGCTTTTTCATGGTGCTTATAAAGGCCTCGTTCAAATCGTTGGAGAGTATCATGGCCGCATTCCAGGTGGCAATGTAGTTTAGCCCATCCTCTACGGAGTGGTCGCGGCTGTAGCGTATAATCTCCTTACTGCCCCTAATAGATAATGGCGATTTGGAGGCAATTTGTTCGGCAATTTCCATCACGGCTTTCAGCAAACTTTCCCTATCGGTGTAGGTACTGTTTACCAGACCGCAGGCTTTGGCCTCGGGGCCCAATACCTTGCGGCCGGTGTAGGCCATTTCGCGCACCATGCCGTCGCTTATCAGTTTGGGCAAGCGTTGCAGGCTGCCTAGGTCGGCAACCATACCCATGTCAATTTCTTTTATGGTAAAGTAAGCATCTTCGGTGCAGTAGCGCATGTCGCAGGCGGCCACAATATCCAATCCACCGCCAATGCAGCCACCATGTATGGCAGCCAGCACCGGCTTGCTACAACGTTCTATGGCATTTATAGGTGCTTGCAGCACCTTCACAAAACCCCTTATCTTTTCGCGCACCCTGCCTTCGCATTCATCGGCGGTTTCTTGCCTTATGGCCATAAGCAGTTCTAAGTCAATGCCCGCGCAAAAGTGCTTGCCTTCGCCTTGCAACACTACCACTCGGGCATCGGGGTTGGTATCCAAGTCTTCAAAAACCGCTTGCAGTTCGTTCCAAGCCAGCTTGTTCAAGGCATTGGCTTTGTCGGGCCTGTTGAAACTCACCGTGGCAACGTGGTTCTCAATGGTTAGGCTTAAGGTCTGGTAGGTCATGGTAGTTGCGTTTGGGATGATGTGCAAGTTATAAAATTACAATAGTTTCCTACATAGCAAAATGGAACTACCATTTGAACCCGGGTTCGAATTCTTCACAAAAAAGCAAAACCCCACCATTTCTGGCAGGGCTTTATGTTTTCCATTTACCAATTAACCCTCGCCTGAGGCGAGGCAAGCTAATAACCAGTTAACCAATAACCAAACTGTGACCTTGAAGGGATTACTTCGTGATGGCTGCGCCGTTCGAACCCGGGTTCGAATCTTTCACAAAAAGCAAAACCCTCCGAATTTCGAAGGGCTTGGCATTATTTAACTTCTCTGTGACCTTGAAGGGATTCGAACCCCCAACCAACAGAACCGGAATCTGTCATTCTATCCAATTGAACTACAAGGCCTATTTATTTGTAATGCGGTGCAAATTTAATACCTTTTACACTGAAATTGTAGCTGTAGTTGAATAGTTTTGCAACGGACTAAAACTACTGCCATGTCGCGCCACAAAACCCCGAAGGAAAGTGAGACCATTATGACCGAGATAGTGTTGCCCAACGACACTAACGCACTACATAACCTACGGGGTGGTAAAATTTTGCACTGGATGGATATTGCCTCGGCTATAGCCGCTGGCCGCCATGCAGAGGCAGTGGTGGTTACGGCCAGTGTTGATTCGGTATCGTTTGAGAACCCCATAAAGCTGGGCGACGTGGTAACGATTAAAGCTACCGTTACGAGGGCGTTCCGCACTTCGTTAGAAACCTACATTGAAGTAACAGCAGAGAACCTACCTAGCAAAACACACTACAAGTGCAATACGGCCTATTATACCTTTGTTGCGCTTGATAGCAACGGCAAACCGAAGGTAGTGGCACCTGTAGAGCCTGAAACAGCCGAAGAGCAAGAGAAATTTGCGGGTGCCATGCGCCGCCGCGAGCTGCGCTTGGTATTGGCTGGCCGCATGAAACCTGCCGAGGCCAAAGAATTGCAATCGCTGTTTGCCAACCTAGAGAAGTTGTAATTGGCTCCAAACATTTTTAAGTTTTTGCTTGTTACTTTCTAGTTGTTTCTTCATTAACGAGCTATGAATCAATTTATACAGCGTATCAATATCAGGATTGAGCCTTTGCGCCAACAGATTATTAAGCATGAGTTGTACCATCATATTGATGATTTGCCAAGTTTGCGCATATTCATGAAGCACCATGTTTTTGCAGTTTGGGATTTCATGTCGCTTTTAAAAACGCTGCAAAACAACCTTACCTGTACCACAGTTCCGTGGTTTCCGGTGGGTAAAGCAAGTACTCGTTTTTTGATAAACGAAATTGTAGTTGGCGAAGAGTCGGATGTAGACATGGAGGGAAACAGAACCAGCCATTTCGAGCTGTACTTACAGGCTATGAAGCAAAGTGGTGCCGATGTAAACCAGATTAATGTTTTTGGTAAGGAGTTATTGGAAACGGAAAGTTTTGAATTAGCCTTCAGAAAGGCTGAGGTCTCTGATACGGTGAAAGACTTTGTTGATTAT
>CAIOSU010000194.1 GCA_903861055.1 uncultured bacterium | reverse complement strand
GTTTTGTCGTCTAGGAAGTGAGGTTTGACAAGGGTTGTAAAAGGACGTACAAAGTACAAGGTACAAAGTACGACGTGTTTAAATGACTATGGACTATCGACTATGGAACATCGACCAACCGAGTTTTGTCGTCCAGGAAGTGAGGTTTGGTGAGGGTTTGAAATCCATTTTACAGAGTGCACCCCTCCCATGTGTCATGCTGAGTCTCGTTTGAAACGAGAAACCATCCGCAACGCAGGTGGCATAACACATGTCCTACACCCTATCGTTGAAGTTCCTCTTCCGTGAATAGGGAAGTTGCTTGCCGCGCAACTGGTTCGAACTAAGTTCCACTAGCACGAAAGTAACTTCCACGCTAGTGAGGGGCTTTTTACAATATAAACACCCCGCTAAATCCTAAAACCTAGCGGGGTGGGCATATTCTAAACAAAAATCTATTTCAACTGCTGCGTTACAGTGGGCTCCAGCGCCAGCTCTAGCACCTCTTCCATTTTATCAACATAATGGAAAGTCAAGCCTTCTAGGTACTCGGCAGGTATTTCGGCAATGTCGCGCAGGTTGGTTTTGCAAAGGATGATTTCTTTTAGGCCGGAGCGTTTGGCGGCCAATATCTTCTCTTTGATGCCACCCACGGGCAATACCTTTCCGCGAAGGGTAATCTCGCCCGTCATAGCCACAAAAGGCTTAATGGCGCGGCCCGTAAAGGCAGAGGTAAGCGCCGTAAGCATGGTTATACCCGCCGATGGACCGTCTTTAGGGATGGCACCTTCAGGCACGTGTATGTGCACGTTCCAAGTACTGAAATCTTCCACATCAACCCCTAGGGCGTTAGCATGGGCGTGTATATAGCTTAGGGCTGTAGTGGCAGATTCTTTCATCACATCGCCCAGGTTGCCGGTAAGGGTAAGTACGCCTTTGCCTTTGCTCAAGCTAGCTTCAATAAACAGGATGTCGCCACCCACCGAAGTCCACGCCAAACCGATAGCCACGCCTGCAGGCTGCTTTTCGGTAAAGATATCGCGGTCGAATCGCTCGGCACCCAATATTTTGTGCAACTGGTCTTTGGTAATATTTACGTTATACTCCTCTTTCATTACCACATGCTTGGCTACATGGCGCATAATGCCCGCCAATTGGCGATCCAAATCACGCACCCCAGCTTCGCGGGTATATTTATCGATAATGGCCTCCAACACCTTGTCACTAATCTTCACCTGATTGGCCTTTATGCCGTGGTCGGTGCGGGTTTTAGGTATCAAGTGGCGCTTTGCTATCTCAATCTTCTCTTCAACGCTATAACCACCCAACTGAATGATTTCCATACGGTCGCGCAAGGCAGGTTGTATGGTGCTTAGGCTATTGGCTGTGGCTATAAACAACACTTTAGAAAGGTCGTACTCCAGCTCTAGGTAGTTGTCATAAAATGCATTGTTCTGCTCGGGGTCTAGCACCTCAAGCAATGCGCTCGAAGGATCGCCACGGAAGTCAGTACCTACTTTATCTACCTCATCCAAAATAAATACGGGGTTGCCGGTCTTTACCTTTTTGATGCTCTGTATCACCCTACCCGGCATAGCGCCTATGTAAGTTTTACGGTGACCACGTATCTCGCTCTCGTCGTGCAGACCGCCCAAGCTCATGCGCACATATTTGCGGTTAAGCGACTGAGCAATGCTGCGACCCAGAGAAGTTTTACCCACCCCCGGAGGGCCCACGAAACATAGAATCGGCGATTTCATGTCGCCTTTCAGTTTTAGCACAGCCAAATATTCTAGTATGCGGTCTTTTATCTTATCAAGCCCGTAGTGGTCTTTATCTAATATCTTTCGGGCCTTAGCTAGGTCAAAGTTGTCTTTGGTATAATCTTCCCAAGGTAACTCAAGCAACAAATCAAGATAATTCAGGCTCACCGAATACTCGGCAGCTGCAGCATTCATGCGCTCTAGCTTTTCCAGCTCTTTGGTAAAGGTATCGCTGGCGGCCTTGCTCCACTTTTTGTTACGGGCCTTGTCTTTCAAGCGTTTAATATCAGGGTTAAACTCATCAGAGCCTAACTCCTCTTGTATGGTTTTGAGCTGCTGGTGCAGGAAATAATCCTTTTGCTGCTTCTCTATATCAGACTTTACTTTGGTGTGTATGCGGTTTCGCAACTCGAGCATCTGAAGCTCTTTGTTGAGGTGCGTTAGTACCATTTGCGCGCGCTTAAACAAGTCGTTCTCCTCTAATATGGCCTGCTTATCAGGCAAATCGTTGTTGAGGTTGGAGGAGATAAAGTGCATCAAAAATGTCGGGCTCTCAATGTTCTTGAGCACGATGGATGCTTCTGAAGGAATGTTGGGCGCCAAGCGGATAATCTCGCCAGCCAACTCTTTAATATTGGCTACGGTAGCATTAAACTCCTCTAGGTTGCTGGGCTGCTCTTCATTTATATACTCAACCTTGGCACGTATGTAAGGGTCTTCTTTAGTAAACTCTTTTATCTGAAAACGCTGCTTGCCTTGTATAATAACGGTATTGCTGCCGTCGGGCATTTTTAGCAGTTTCACAATACGGGCCAAAGTGCCTATCTCGCTTAGATCCTTAGTCTCGGGGTCTTCAATACGCGCATCGCGCTGTGCCACTACGCCAATAATTTTATCGGCTTTATATGCTTCCTTAACGGCTTTCAACGACTTATCTCTGCCCACTGTAATGGGTATAACTACACCCGGATATAATACCGTGTTGCGCAGCGGCAGTATAGGCAAACTTTCTTTATAGGTTTCCTTTTTGTTATCGTCTTCCTCTTCTATCGACATCATTGGTAAAAATTCCACCTCATCATCTCCAAATGGTAAATTGAACATCTTCTAACCTCATGGTTTGTAGACACGCATCACAAGGCTAGTTACAGCAGTGTGGCAAATGCCGCATTAACAATTAATCTGCACTAAATATCTCCCCAATGACGGACAAACAAACTAATAATTGTTTTGCTCTTTTCCGTCAACTTGTCACGCAAGCGCATTAAAAAGGTATTATTCAAGTATTGTGCCAAGGCATTTTTTGATTTACGATTTACGAGGTACGATTTACGATTTCCTAAAATTATACTATCCATCTTCGCGAAAACCAATGCTGAAACTCACACTCCAATAAATCCTAACGGTTTGTAATTCACTCAGGGATGGGCCATATCCTAAAAGTATTTAGCCGCTCTGAGGTTAGCCACAATACGTAAACGCCCCAATGGGGCTTAATACTAATAGCCGGGGGCATCGCCCTCGGCACAAAATGCGAGTTTTACATGCTTAATAGAACTACTTATAATCCAATATACTCAATTGCTCATCGCAGAAGCTATATTCTTCGGGGCGGTTAGAACTTACAATAACGAGACGACTTGGGCGGTGTTCAGCCAGTAGATTGAGATACCAGTTAAGGCCTGCATCATCAAGGTTAGTGGCAGGCTCATCAAGCAATAAAATTGGGGTATCTGATAATATACTAAGGGCGAGCTTAACACGCTGTTTCATGCCCGAAGAAAAATTTCTTACTTGTCGGTCGGCATGGTGCGAAAGCCCTGTTAGTGCCAATATGTCATTTTCGTGCAAATTTTGGCGGAAGGGCTTAAACTGCTTATGGAAACGAATATGCTCCATCAGGGTCATTTCCTCTACCAACTGAATGTAAGGCCCAGAATAACTTACTTGGCGAAAGATGTTTTCGACAGGGATATTCTTATTGCCTAAGGAATATGAGATAGTGCCGACAGATGGCGAAACCGCCCCCGAAATAAGCTGCATCAGGGTACTTTTGCCCGAGCCGTTTGGGCCTAGTATAGCATATGCCTTGCCGCTGGTAAAGGTATGGGTGAGGTCTTTAATAACCCACTCGTGCTCAAAGCGTTTACGAACTTTGTCGAGCTTAACTATCATTGCCACTACGCTGACGGAATCCTTTCATAATACCACGCACCGAATCGCGAATAAAGCTAATAATATGGTCACGCTCGGGTGTTGCTGGCACCTGCGCCTCAATAATGTTGAGGGCAATACTCACGTTGCTGTGCTGCACAAACAAAATGCGATAAATATCGAGTATGTGGTTGATTTGCTCGGTGGTGTAGCCACGGCGGCGAAGGCCTACTGAATTTACACCCACGTAGCTTAGCGGGAAACGACCAGCCTTAACGTAAGGCGGTATATCTTTACCTACCAATGCACCACCGGATAGGAATGCATGAGCACCGATTTTCACAAACTGATGAATAGCACTCATGCCACCAATAATGGCATAATCATCAATCTCAATATGGCCAGCAAGGTTTACACAATTGGCCAGCACCACATTGTTACCAATGTAGCAGTCGTGGGCAATGTGCACGTAAGCCATTAAAAGGCAATTGTTGCCTATAACGGTTTTGTTGGTATGCTGCGTGCCACGGTTAATGGTTACGCATTCGCGAATAATTACATTATCGCCAATTTCTACTACCGACGATTCGCCACGGAACTTAAGGTCTTGCGGTACAGCCGAAATAACCGCCCCTGGAAAAATCTTGCAATTTTTACCGATTCGAGCGCCTTCCATGATGGTCACGTTAGAGCCTATCCAAGTACCTTCACCTATCTGCACATCTTTGTGGATGGTAGTAAACGGTTCAATTACCACATTGTCCGCAATCTGCGCCGATGGGTGTATATATGCTAACGGTTGATTCATGGTTGCTCCCTCCGCATGATCCGGGCCATTAATATCGCTTCAGATGCTATTTTATCGCCAATATAGGCAGTACCTTTCATTTCGCAAATTCCGCGACGAATTGGGCTGATCAGTTCCATTTTCAGTATCAGTGTGTCGCCAGGGCCAACTTTATTTTTAAAGCGTGCCTGGTCAATTTTCAAGAAATAAGTATCATAGTTTTCTGGGTCACTCACCGTACTCAAAGCTAATATACCACCCGCTTGCGCCAAAGCCTCCAACTGCAAAACACCTGGCATTACGGGGTTTCCGGGAAAGTGCCCTTGGAAAAACGGCTCGTTGAAGGTAACATTCTTAATACCCACCACATGCTTATCGCTCATTTCCACAATTTTATCCACTAGCAAAAACGGATATTTGTGAGGCAATATTCTTTCTATTTGCTTAATATCGTAAACAGGTGTTTTAGTCGGGTCGTATTTAGGTATATCTTCCTTGTTACGATTCTCTTTAATATATGCCTTAATAATCTTGGCCATCTGCACATTGCTGGCGTGGCCGGGGCGGTTGGCAACTATCCTGCCCTTTATAGGGCGACCCACTAAGGCCAAATCGCCTAGCAAATCCAGCAGCTTATGGCGCGCAGGTTCGTTTTCGTGACGAAGCTCAATGTTGCTTAATATACCCGTTTTTTCAACCCTTACTTTGGGCTTGTTTAGCACAGCACTAAGCTTGTCAAGTTCCGCTTCGGTTACGTCCCTATCAACCACCACTATGGCGTTGCTTAAATCGCCGCCTTTTATCAAATCTTGCTGCACTAAATACTCTATCTCGTGTAAAAAGCAAAAAGTACGGGCTCCGCTAGCGTATTCTTCAAAGTCTTCTACCTTATCTAAATGCGCATGCTGCGTTCCCAGCACCTTCGAGTTGTAATCAATCATCACTGTCAAACGATAACCGTTATCAGGAACTGCTACTATCTCTACTTGGTTTTTGGGGTCTTTGAATTCCAATATGGTATCCAGCACAAAATAGTTTCGGGGCGAATCTTGTGTTTCGATGCCGGCCTCATGCAATGTTTTGATGTAAGGCATAGCGCTACCGTCCAATATCGGGGCTTCCACACCATCCATTTGCACCAGTACATTATCAATTTGCAGCCCCACCAAAGCCGCCAAAAGGTGCTCAATAGTTGATACCCTGCCACCGTTTTGCTCAAGCGTAGTGCCACGGCTAGTATCCACCACCAAGTCGGCATCAGCATTTATGGTAGGTTGCTCCGGCAAATCTATCCGCTGAAAACGGATACCATGATTTGGGGCGGCGGGTTTAAAGGTTACGGTAACTTGTTGGCCGGTATGCAACCCAATGCCTGAAAGGCTTACAGGTTGTTTTATGGTCTGTTGCTTATCGTTCATTCATCAGCAGGTTTCGTCAGTGCAGCCAGTTTGTTTTCCAGCTCTCTAAGCCGGCGTTCCATTTCCGGCAAGTTGCGTAAAGTTATGAAAGTTTTTATCTGCTTGTTGTAATCGTGCGCCGGACTTCCAGCATATGCGCCATTTGGTGTTTTAATTGATTGTGCCACACCTGTTTGCGCTTGAAATTTAGTGCCATCGGCAATGGTTAAATGGCCTGCAAAACCCACTTGGCCGCCCACCATAACGTGCTTGCCCAACTTAGTACTACCCGATATGCCCGATTGTGAGGCTATAACGGTATGCTCGCCTATCTCTACATTGTGGGCTACTTGTATCAAATTATCCAATTTCACGCCATTGCGAATGAAGGTTGAACCCAGCGTAGCACGGTCAATAACCGTGTTGGCACCTATCTCTACATCATCCTCTATCACTACATTTCCGGTTTGGGGCACCTTTTTAAAACTACCATCGGGTTGCGGCGCAAAGCCAAAACCATCGGAACCGATAACCGCACCTGCATGTATCATTACCCTTTTACCAATGCTGCAATTGTGGTACACTATCACACTGGGATACAGCGTACTACCCTCCCCTATTTCAACATTTGCTCCAATATAGCAACCAGGGTAAATTTTTACATTATTGCCAATCACAGCGCCCTCCGCAATGTAGCTATGGGCACCAATATATACCTCACTACCTACTTTGGCGGTGTCGGCAATAAAGCACGGTTGCTCTATTTTGCTCTCTTGCACGTTGGCCGTCATGCTGGCGTATTTCTCTAGCAATTGCGCAAAGGCCGCATATGGGTCGGCTACCCTTACCAGCGTGGCTTTTACTTGATCATTGCTAGCAAAGTCATTACCCACAATCAGCACCGAAGCGCCCGTTTTGCTGGCAAAGTGTATGTACTTGGGGTTGGCAATAAAGCTCAAATCGCCCGATTTGGCTTCCTCTATTTTGGCAAGGTTGTTTACGATAATATTGGGATCGCCATCAACGGTACCATTGAGCCAGCCAGCGAGTTCCTGTGCGTTAATTTGCATGGGTGTAAAGGTAGTTTTTTTAGTCGATGGTCCATAGTCCATGGACGATGGATTTTAGTTAGGAGTTACGAGTTGCGAGTTAAGGGTTGCGAGTTTGTTAAAACAACTAAATAGACTGCTCTAATCCTTGCATTTAATCTTCAGCATTAACAATCGTAACACCTAAATCAATAAAACCCACTTTAAATAATTGGCACTTTTAAAGTAAACAGCCCCTGCGCTCTGGTGATTTTTATGTGTGCCTTGGTCTGAAAATTTGCCCGCTTTAGAATTAAAATCACTTAAATTGCAACAATACATTTTGGACTAAACAAAGGGTTATTTATGAATAACGGAAAGGCAAAAGTGGAAGATTCCGGCAACGGTATCATGGTTGAAGTGCCGTCTAAAAAGAATTGGTTCGTATTGATTTTCGGAACCTTTTGGCTATTTGGCTGGGCATTTGGGGCAATAATGGTACTTGGTACTTTAGGTATTTTTAGCGGAGCAACTGGTGTTGTAGGCCCATTGATGTTTTTGGTATTCTGGTTGTGTGCATGGACAGCGGGTGGACTTTTTATAATGACCACGATACTTTGGGGTTACTTTGGCAAAGAAAAATTGATGGCCAGCCAAGGGGAGGTTGTTTTTGAAAAAACTGTTTTCAATATTGGTATCAAAAAGAGATTGAATGCCAGTTCGGTGACCAATTTTAGGATACAACATATAGATGATAGCTTGTTTGGAGGGAGTCGCATGGCCATTTACGGCTTAGGACCGGGCAGAATTAAGTTTGATTACGGATTTAAAACCTATTCATTTGGACTAGCACTCGACGAAGCCGAGGCTCAATATCTAGTTGATTTGCTCAACAAAAAAATAGTTAAACAATCAGGCAATCCAATTTCCTAACAATGCTCCAGCCCACTCTTTCTTGCTTCCAGCTAGGGCAAGCAGGGCAGAGACTATGCATAAACAAACATCTGCACTCGTCGTCGCTTTTAGCAAGGATGTGTAAACCCTTAGCCTCCGGCTCAACCGAAACACAACTTGCATTGCGTTGAGAGCTGGAAGCTCTCGGTTATGCTATCCTAGCTGGAAGCGAGGACAAGTTTCCCGAATCACTAAAACAGTTTGTGGTAGTGCCAAAACATTTACACCACCCCATTGTTACAAAACGTAATTTTGCATCTATGCAGCAAACGGCAGCAATTATTGGTTCGGGTATGGCGGGGTTGGCAGCAGCTATTAGGCTTGCCGTGCAGGGCTATGCCGTTACTGTTTTTGAGGCTAACAGTTACCCCGGTGGTAAAGTAACCGAGCTACGTGCCAAGGGCTATCGTTTTGATGCTGGTCCGTCGTTGTTTACACTACCACAATTGGTTGATGAGTTGTTTGTGCTTGCAGGCAAAGACCCTCGGCAGTATTTCCAATACAAGCAATTGCCTGTAATTACTAAATACTTTTACCCCGATGGTACAATTATAAATGCTTACAAGGAGCCTACTGATTTTGCCCAAGAAATTCAGCGCCAAACGGGCGAACCTGCCGAGAACGTGATGCGTTTTTTGGCCAAAAGCAAAGAACTGTATGACCTTACGGCACATATCTTTCTATTTGCATCGCTGCATCAATGGAGTACTTACCTCAATTTAAAAGCCCTTAAAACCAGCCTCAAGCTGCATAAGCTTGATGCCTTCCGTAGCGTGGACAGGGCCAATAGGGGTTGGTTTAAGGATGCGCGCGTGGTGCAGTTATTTAACCGCTACGCAACATACAATGGCAGCGACCCTTACCAAGCGCCAGCAACCCTCAATATTATTCCACATTTGGAGCATAACATTGGCGCTTACTTAGCCGAGGGTGGTATGCACAGCGTTACTAATGCACTATACCAATTGGCACAAGAGGTTGGGGTGAAGTTTGAGTTTAATTGCCCTGTCGATAAGATAATAGTTGAGGGCAAGCGTGCGGTTGGAGTGGAAGTGAAGTACGAGGTACGAGGTACGAAGGACGATTGCATTGAAGGGGTGAATGAAAAAAATAATTTTCGCAGTGGTTACGACATCATAGTAAGCAATATGGATGTGGTAAATACTTACCGC
>CAIOSU010000193.1 GCA_903861055.1 uncultured bacterium | reverse complement strand
GATATACCCGCTCTGGCATTACAACAGATAAATATTGCAGTAGCTTACACTGGTACCATAACCAATACCACCAACTCCATTACGCTTTCGGTGGGATACAGCCAAGCTGGCGGTACTTTTAATGGGGGCTCAGGAAGTATTAACATCACTGGTCCGTGGGTGGTTTCTGGCGGAACTTTTAACAGCACATCTGGAAACATGGTGCTAAACTCAGGGCCATTTACGCTGTCGGGCACGGGTGTTTTTAACCCCAACTTTGGCACCGTTACCATGTTTGATGATGTAAGCTGTTCTATTGATTTCCAAGTTAATGGTAATATCACTTTCTGCAATTTGGTTTATAGTGCGGTTATTGGACAAACTCCAATTTGTGGATTTTACACATTTTCTACCAATGGTATATTACAAGTAAACTGTACGTTCATTAACATAGGCGGTTCCCGTATCGTTTACAACAATGGCACAATTAATTTGCGCGGAAATATTTGTACGCAGCACGTAGGTGCTGCTTTCTCTAATATAGGAAACACTTTGTTTATCGTCAACGGCACCGGAAGCCAGACTTTTTATGGTTGGGGCGGGGCAGCACCTGTTTGCACCGTAGCTGGCGTTTGCGATAGTATTGATGATTTTGCCAGAGGCAGAATACCAAACTTACGGATTGAGAAAGCACCAAGTGATACCTTCAAAATAGAAGGTATTTGCAACATTACAGGTAATTATACCTATGTAAGCGGCGTTATAGCTACTAAAACGACGGGCATATTGGCTATTTGTGGCGGTGCAGGCTCGTATACTAGCGTCAATGGCCCACCGCACACTATATCGAATATGGCACTTTGTGGAGGCCTTATTACGTTCAACACAACACTTACTTCCGATTCGGCAGTTATTTGGGCTAGTACCAACCCCACCGTAAACGCTACGGTAGTGCCAGCTATAAATGCCACTAGAAATATAGTAGTGGCTTCTTTGGGTTCAACTGGCGGAGGAGATGCGGTGCTGAATGTAACCGGCACAGGCACTCAAACCATGTACTGTAATGCCCTGCTTGGAGAAGGTACTTTGCCCGAAGTGCGCTTAAATTCTACTAACAATATAGTTATTACAAGAGCCCAATATCCTGCCTTTTGTGCTCCGAAGGCTGCTAATGCCAATTATTTAAGCAATGCCACCCAGTGGACCTACAATAGTGGTACTATATCTGGTGATGGCATTGTTTGTTTCAATAGCAGCAATGGCACCAATACTATAACCAACGCCCACACACTTCCCAACATTTCGTATCATGCGCCTTCTGGCTCGGCTGGGTCGATAAAAAGCCCTACTGCTACGCTTACCGCGCGCGATACTTTGTTTACCAATGGCTCGGGGCAATTGCTCATTAATGGGCAAACGGATGTAACGGGTAGTGTATTTGCTATGAATAATGGTTTTGGAACCGGCGGTACTGGAAACATTACTATTAAAGGTACTGGCAACGCTTCGTTTTCAAGTAACTACTTTACCTTACCACAGCAAAACGGCGCGAGTGGGTTCTTGCCCAGCGTTACCATTGACAAACCCAGTGGAACGCTAACTTTGATTGATACTATTTCCGTTGCTAGGAATTGGACCTTGCTAAATGGCACCGTAACGGCTGCAACAGGCTCAAATATTTTCTTGCACAATACGGGTTTCAATTTGGATATGGAAAGCGGCGCGGGTACCATGTCTTTTTACGACCTTACCATTGTTGGTACCGTAAATAGGAACATGACCGGCAGTGTAGGTGTAAACAATCGCTTTTTGTTGAGCGACGGAAGAGTGAGCCTTAACAACTTCAAGCTCTCAATGAACAGCTCAGTACCTGCCAATTTGGTTAGGACCACCGGGTATGTAATAAGCGAAAATGTGCCCGCATCGGGCTACGGAAGGTTTGAATGGTCAATTGGTAATGCAACCGCAGGAAATACTTTTACTTATCCGTTTGCAGGAGCTACGGGAACCTATATCCCTTTTACATTCGAAGTGCAAACTGCTGGAAGCGCTGGCGGTAAGTTGGCCTTGGCTACTTATCCTACTGATTATACACTTACCCCAAACAACTTACCTTTTCCTACCTCGGTTACCAACATCAACAATATATTGGGTGCCAATAACTACTCTAGGGAAGTTGACCGTTATTGGATTCCGGAAGAGTCAGGTTTTACAACTAATCCTGTCGGACGTCTAACCTTTACTTACAGGGATGTTGACTTTAACTTATCACAAAACGTTATAGTTGAGAGTAGGATAGAGGCGCACCGTTGGCTGCCTGGAACTACGGCCTGGCAGTTGCCAAACGGAACAAGCACCCGAAACAATGCGGCTAACACCGTAACCATACCAAACCAAAACACCTTTACACCGTTTACCATTGTCGACCCGGAGTTGCCCGATCTTCGTATAATCTCAAGCGATACGGTTATTTGCCTTGGAACGGCGATTAATTTCTTTGACGGTAACGTTCCTTCGCCAACCACTAGCCAGTGGTTTTTCCCAGGAGGCACACCAAGCTCATCTACAGCTACCAACCCAACCAACATACTATATAGCACCTTAGGTTGCAAAACCGTTATTTTGGAAGGAACTTATGCTGGTGGCACATTGCGCGACACTTTCCCATGCTTTATTAATGTGGTAAATGCAGCCGTAGTTGCGGTTAACGATAGTGATATTACCTGCAACGGCCTAACTAATGGTAAAGTGTGGGTTACTAATTCTGGCGGTACACCCCCGTTTACTTATACTTGGAGCACAGGTACGCAAACCAATACTCCCGATTCTGTGAGAACGGGTTTAGCTGCTGGGCCTTATTCCATTACCGTTGACGATGCCGCAGGTTGTGGCTCAACGGTAACTGGCACCATTACGGCTCCAACTGCCCTTACAAGCACTATTAGCGGCGTTAATCCGTTATGTAATAATGGCACCAACGGTAGCGTAACTATTTCCGTTTCGGGAGGCACTCCTTTCGCTTCGGGCGCACCTTATACCTATGCTTGGACGCCTAACGTGTCTACCAGCAACACACAAACTGGTTTGGGTTCAGGTACATATTCAATAGTAGCAAGGGATGCAAATGGCTGTACCGTTACCAATAGCAGAACACTTACTAATCCGCCTGCCCTTGGCCTAACGATGGGCAAGGTAGATGTAACCTGCTTTGGCACTTGCAACGGGCAAGCTAGCGTTACCGTTTCTGGTGGAACTACCCCATACAGTTATTTATGGTCGAATGGCGGCACTACAGCTACCATTACAGGCCTATGTGCCGGTTTGTACCGCGTAACCGCTACCGATTTGAACAGCTGTAGCCGTGTCGATTCGGTTCAAGTGTTAACCCCAACGGATATAGTAACTACGGTTACTCCTACAGGCGTATCGTGCTTTGGTGGTACCAATGGCTCTGCAACATCAAGCGTTACTGGTGGCACGGGTGTAGCTACCTATAGCTGGCAGAGCTTGGCTGGTGCGGTGCTGGGCACAACCTCCACTATTTCGGGCCTATCGGCAGGCAACTACCGTTTGGTAGTAACCAAGCTTACCTGCACCGATACTACCTTGTTTACTATAAGTACTCCTACTCAAATAGTACCTGCCCGCACTAGTGTAAACGTTGGTTGCAACGGTGCGGCAACAGGCCGCATTAGCGTAACCTTTACAGGCGGCCCAACTGGCGGCCCTGCTACAACTTATGCATGGAGGCGCAACGGAACCCCGATAGTACCTACAACTGCCACCATAACTGGCCTTACTGCTGGTACTTACACGGTAATTATTACAGTAAGCGGTATATGTACGGCTTTTGATACCATAACCATTACCCAGAATCCACCATTAGGCTCAAGTACCACTCAAACGAATATCACTTGTTTTAATGGTGCAAACGGAACGGCTACAGTAATACCAACAGGTGGCACGGGCAATTATACTTATGCATGGACCAGGTTGCCAGGCGGTACTCCAGTAGCTGGCGGTAACGCTGCAACCATAAACAACCTAAATGCAGGCGATTATCGTGTAGTAGTAACCGACGATAGCCTTTGTACTGTTTTTGATACT
>CAIOSU010000192.1 GCA_903861055.1 uncultured bacterium | reverse complement strand
TTCTTTGGATAAGCGCTAATACATAATTTATATGTCAGAATTTAGGGAAAAAACATCGATAGTTGATGCTAGGGTACCGGAAGGTCCGTTAGCGGATAAGTGGATGGAGCATAAAAACCATGTAAGGTTAGTAAGTCCCGGCAACAAACGTCGCATTGATGTAATAGTAGTTGGCACCGGCTTGGCTGGCGCATCAGCAGCCGCTTCATTGGCCGAAATGGGATATAACGTTAAATCGTTTTGCTTTCAGGATAGCCCACGCCGTGCGCACTCTATTGCAGCTCAAGGAGGTATAAATGCAGCCAAAAATTACCAGAACGACGGCGATAGTACTTACCGACTTTTTTACGATACAATTAAAGGTGGGGATTACCGCTCTCGCGAAGCCAACGTATACCGTTTGGCCGAAGTGTCAGCAAGTATTATTGACCAATGTGTAGCTCAAGGTGTGCCTTTTGCACGCGATTATGGTGGCTTGCTAGATAACCGTTCTTTTGGGGGCGTACAAGTAAGTCGTACTTTTTATGCAAGGGGCCAAACAGGACAACAATTACTTTTGGGCGCATACTCGGCTATGAGTCGTATGATTGCCAAAGGTGGTATAAAAATGTACAACCGCCACGAAATGCTTGATGTGGTTTTGGTTGAAGGTAAAGCGCGTGGCATAATTGCCCGCAACTTGCAAACCGGCGAAATAGAACGCCACTCGGCTCATGCCGTGGTGTTGGCTACAGGTGGCTATGGCAACGTGTTCTTTTTGAGCACCAATGCTATGGGTAGCAACGTAACGGCGGCTTGGAAAGCGCACAAAAAAGGTGCGTTGTTTGCCAACCCTTGCTTTACCCAAATCCACCCAACTTGCATACCAGTAAGCGGCGATCACCAATCGAAACTGACTTTGATGTCGGAATCATTGCGGAACGATGGACGCATTTGGGTGCCTAAAAAGAAAGGTGATACCCGGAAACCGGTAGATATACCTGAAGAGGAGCGCGATTATTATCTAGAGCGCCGCTACCCAGCCTTTGGCAACCTAGTGCCACGCGACGTGGCCAGCCGTGCCGCCAAAGAGCGTTGTGATGCGGGATATGGTGTGGGTGCTAGTAAGATGGCAGTTTATCTCGACTTTAAAGATGCCATCAATCGCATGGGCGAAGATGTGGTAGCCTCTAAATATGGTAACCTGTTTCAGATGTATGAGAAAATTACTGACGAGAACCCATACAAAACCCCAATGCGCATCTATCCTGCGGTGCATTATACCATGGGTGGCCTATGGGTTGATTATAATCTGATGAGCAATGTGGAAGGTTTGTTTGTGCTTGGAGAGGCTAACTTCTCTGACCACGGATCCAACCGTCTTGGTGCTTCGGCTTTGATGCAAGGCCTTGCTGATGGTTATTTTGTATTACCGTATACGATTGGCGACTACCTAGCCGATGATATCCGCACAGGTGCCATATCTACCCAATCAAGCGAGTTTGATGCTGCTGAGAAGGAAGCAAAAAATCGTTTGCACCAATTGCTGAATAATGGAGGAACCAAACCTGTTGATTACTACCACAAGAAGTTAGGTAAAATCATTTGGGAGCAGTGCGGCATGTCGCGCAACGCCGAAGGATTGAAACAAGCCATTGCCGACATTAATGCCATACGCGAAGACTTCTGGAAAAATGTACGTGTACCAGGCACTGAAAGCGAGCTAAACCAAGAGCTAGAAAAAGCGGGCCGTGTAGCCGACTTTATAGAACTTGGTGCGCTTATGTGCCAAGATGCATTGGACCGTAACGAATCGTGCGGTGGTCACTTCCGCGAAGAATTCCAAACCCCAGAGGGCGAGGCTTTGCGAGATGACGACAACTATGCTTATGTAGCAGCTTGGGAATACCAAGGTGCAGGTATGCCAGCTAGGTTGCACAAAGAAGAGCTGCACTACGAGAACATTAAAATGGTACAGAGGAGTTATAAATAATTTGGAAATTTGAAAATGTGCCAATTTGAAAATGGTGCTTTTCAATAAGTAAAACAACAGTTTTCGATTTCCAAATTTTCAAATTACCAAATTTTCAAATTGGTTGCAATGAATTTAAAGCTAAAAATATGGCGCCAAAAGGGGCCGAAGGATAATGGCAAAATGGTTGACTACCCCATTAGTGGTATATCTCCGGATATGTCGTTTCTGGAGATGATGGATGTGTTAAACGACCAGCTAGTAGAAAAAGGTGATCTACCAGTTGCTTTTGACCACGATTGCCGAGAAGGTATTTGCGGTAGTTGCAGCATGTATATCAACGGCGAGCCCCATGGCCCTGGCCGCGGCATTACCACTTGTCAATTGCACATGCGCTCATTTACTGATGGCGATACCATCCATATTGAGCCATGGCGTGCAGCGGCTTTCCCAGTAATCAAAGATTTGGTTACCGACCGCTCCGCATTCGACCGCATTATACAGGCTGGCGGATTTATTTCCGTTAACTCTGGTTCGCCAGTAGATGCCAATGCCATACCCATTGACAAACATGACTCAGATAGAGCATTTGATGCAGCAACATGCATTGGTTGCGGTGCCTGCGTAGCTGCCTGCAAAAATGCATCTGCCATGTTGTTTACCTCGGCAAAAGTTTCGCATTTGAGCCTATTGCCGCAAGGGCAAATAGAAGCCCAAGACCGTGTACTGGCCATGATTAACCAAATGGATGAAGAAGGCTTCGGCAACTGCACCAACACTGGCGCTTGCGAAGTGGAATGCCCTAAAGGCATCAGTATCGAAAACATTGCCCGCATGAACCGTCAATATTTGGGCGCCGCTATAAGCTATTCTCCGCCTAAAGCAACAGGCGGCGGCGATTGATGCAACCGTGCAATCTTTTTTAACCTCATAACGTTTAAAAATACCGAGACTCTTCTCGGTATTTTTTTGTTATTTTTACCTTATTGCGTATTTCAATTTTCTACCAATGATGCACCGGGTACTGGTAATGTTCTTTTTGCTATTGAGCCTCAATGCATCGGCAACGCATTATCGGGCAGGTGAGCTTACCTTTCGCCAGTTAGGGTATTTATCTTATGAGGTTACCGTAACTACTTACACTACTGCCTTGGCAAATCTTGAACCACCAGATACTGATACCCTACCCGTAGATTGGGGCGATGGTACCATAACCATGGCAGGCAGGGTAAATGCCAACTTCCCTAATTCTGACTACAAAATCAACGTATACAAAACGACTCATACCTACGCAGGCCCACTGCCCTATTACCTTATATCGATGGCCGACCCCAACCGCATCGGAGGAATTGAAAATATGAACAACAGCATCGGTACGCTGTTTTACATTGAAGATACCTTGCGCATTTACAATCCTTCTTTTATTGGCGGCAATAGTTCACCAATACTGCTTACTCCGCCTATCGATTACGCCAACCTGAACGATACCTTTTTCCATAACCCAGGAGCATTTGACCCCGATGGTGATAGTTTAACCTTTGAGCTGGTAGTGCCGTTGCAAGGCACTGCCACCCCCGTATCGCTATATCGCCTCCCCGATTTAATAAACCCAGGCATTGACAATAACTTCACACTAGATAACGCCACTGGCGAAATAACGTGGGCCGTGCCTAAAAAAGCTGGAATTTACAATATTGCCATTTTGGTTCGCGAATACCGAGAAGGAACATTGTTGGGCACCGTGCTACGCGACATGCAAATTATTGTACGCGACTACATAAACGATCCGCCCGTGTTTGCCAAAATAAGGGACACCTGCATTATTGCGGGCACGCAGCTCAACTTTCAAGTAAGTGCCACCGACCCCAATGTGCAAACCGTAAACATAGCTGCGTATGGCGGACCATTAAATTTAGATCCAACGAATAGCCCTGCAGATTTTGTGAGCAACACCGGTAACCCAGCTTTCGGAACCTTCCAGTGGCAATCTATTTGCAACCATATACGCCGAGACCCTTATCAAGTAGTGTTCCGCGCCGTTGATAATTATGTGGCCCCCGGCGGCCAAAGCGTGCCGCTTACCGATGTGGAAACCATGCTGATTCGCATCGTTGGCCCTCCCCCACAAAACGTGGTTGCAATACCGAATGTTAGCAATGATAATATTGATATTACGTGGCAAGACCCCTATGCCTGCGGCCTGCAAGAAACCGACCGTTTCCTTGGGTTTACGGTATGGCGGCGTATCGGATCTAACCCATTCCCTATTGATACCTGTACGGTTGGCCTAGCTGGAAGAGGCTATACCCAGATTGCTGACATGCAAATGGGCTTCTCATTTTCTGATAGCACCGCAACCATCGGGCAGACCTATTGTTACCGAATTTTGGCACATTTTGGGGATAGAACAAGCTTTGGCATTGTTTACAACCAAGTGGAAAGCTTGCCTTCGGAAGAAGCCTGCACACAGCTTGCGCGTAAGCTGCCCATTATTACCAATGTAGATGTAAATAGCACCGATGCTGCTACAGGTCAAATGTTTGTGCGCTGGGTAAACCCAATTGCATCACCACAAGATTTAGACACAATTCTTTACCCAGGACCTTACGAATACAGGTTAATTCGTGGCGAAGGGCTGGATGGTGCTGCCAATCGCGTACAGGTGGTAAACTATACCAGCAATACCTTTACCGGCCTTGACGATACCACATACACCGACAACGGTTTGAATACTTCTGGTATACCGTATGCCTACGAAGTAGAATTCTATACCCAAGGGGGCATATTACTTGGTGCTAGCGAACGGGCTTCTTCCATTTTCTTGAACACTATTGGCAGCGACCGCAGGGTAGATATGACTTTTGAATATCAAGTGCCTTGGATAAATGCCCGTTTCGAAATTAACCGCAAAATTGGCGGAGTATTTACACCTATGATACGGTAGATTTGCCTGAATATGTTGACCGTAACTTGGTAAACGGCGACGAATATTGCTACATGGTGCGGGGTTTTGGGGTATATACCATCCCATCGTTGCCCGATACGTTGTTTAACAAATCGCAAGAAAGTTGTGCCGTACCGCAAGATTCGGTGGCACCTTGCGTGCCCGTGCTCACGGTAGCCAACAACTGTGGCAGCATTGAAAAAGGAGAAAATTGCGATGCAGAAGCCAATTCTTTGAACAACAACCTTTTGTGGAACAACGTAAACAACAGTTGCGACGAAAAGGATGCGCTTAAATACCGTATTTATTATGCCGTGCCAGGCACCAGCGAGTTCAATTTGATCGACAGTGTGGCAAGTGCATCGGACACTACTTTTAGCCATAGACCAATTGAGAGCACGCTTGCAGGTTGCTATGCCGTAACGGCCATTGATACGGTTGGCAACGAAAGTGCCTTCAGCAACATCATGTGCGTTGACAACTGCCCGTGCTACATATTACCCAACGTGTTTACACCAAACAACGATGGCGACAACGACCTTTACACCCCGCGTAAACCCTATCTATTTGTTTACCAAGTGGATATGAAGATATATAATCGTTGGGGTTATTTAGTGTTCGAAACCACTGACCCTGATATAAACTGGGATGGAAACGACAGTAACGGCAAACCGCTGGGCGAAGATGTTTATTACTACGTGTGCCGTGTGTTAGAGCTTCGCGATGCAGGTGTGGTCGAAAATCCTGAAATACTGAATGGCTACATTCATTTAATAAGGGGTAATGGAGGCAACAATTAATTTGAAAATGGGACAATTTGAAAATTTGAAAATGTTGAGTTAAACTTTTATCACCTCAATTTCACTTACCATTAACAGCTATTTTCGAATAGGCACATTTTCAAATTTCCAAATTAAAACCCAATGTTTACAGGCATTATAGAGACCCTTGGTACCGTAACCGATATAAATCATGAAGGCACCAACGTGCATTTCAAAATAAGGTCTTTTATCACTCCAGAGTTAAAAATTGACCAGAGCGTTTCGCACAACGGCGTTTGTCTTACCGTGGTAGCCATAGATGGCGATGTGCATACCGTAACCGCAATATTGGAGACCCTTAACCGCACCAACTTAGGTCACCTGACCGTTGGCAGTGTAGCAAATTTAGAGCGCGCCATGAGTGCCCATGCTCGGTTTGATGGCCATATGGTACAAGGGCATGTAGACCAAACTGCTGTTTGCTATCAAAAAGACACCTTGGGTGGTAGCTGGAAATATTGGTTCCGCTATACTCCTTCAGTAGATTTGTTGGTAGTAGAGAAAGGCTCCATTTGCGTTAACGGGGTAAGCCTAACCGTAGCCGATGTGGGCGAAGACCATTTTTCGGTTGCCATTATACCATATACCTATGAGAATACTACCTTTTATACCTTGCAGGAAGGCGACCAAGTAAACTTAGAGTTCGATATTATCGGTAAGTATTTAGCCAAACAAATGAAGGCATACCAATCACTTATTAAATAACCAACTCCAAAAAAGGCAACTATGGAACCAATTCTCGACAGCAGTGAATTTTTGCAACCAATAAACATTGCAAAATACCGTCGCGTCTTGCTACCATGGTAGATAAAAGGCTTCAGTTGGTTGTTTATGATATTTGGAATAATGATTTTTCCGATAAGTATCATTTCAATATTTGGAATACCAACAGAGTTGAGTTTGTATGGAATTGAATCAACCTCCATCTTAAACCTAAACGGGGCTTTAGTAACTATTATGTTTTTAATTTCGGCTATAGCAGGCTTTGCTTTATTTTACGGCAAAGATTGGGCAATAACTGCGGGGCTTATGCTTTGCGCTGCGCATTTAGTGCTGGTAGTACTTGTTTATGCACTGCAGTTGGCCACACACTGAAGCAGTTTAAGGTTTGAGTTTATTCTAATTGTTCCGTTTTTTATTAAACTATTGAAATTGAGACCACTGTGGGAAGGCCCACAAAATAATAAGTCTATATAGTTACCAACCGGTTATTTACCTCGAAATATTCTTTACTTTTAGCTGGTTTATTTGAAATTGGTTACTATTGATTGATAGTATAAAGAGAAACCGAACGAAAAGATGCAGGTAAAACTAAACGGGAAAATACTGGAGCTTATACAAGGCAACATAACAGAACAACCCGATGTGGATGTAATTGTAAATGCGGCTAATGCCGAGCTTCGCACTGGAAGTGGCGTAGCTGGTGCTATACATACCGCCGCGGGGCCAAAGCTTTATCAAGCATGTTTGCCGCTAGCGCCAATTATGCACGGCGATGCGGTTCTTACCCCTGGTTTCAACTTACCCAATAAGTATGTAATACATACACTGGGGCCCATATACGGCATAGATAAACCATCGGATTATATCTTAGCTCGCTGTTACGAGCACTCCCTGCGCTTAGCCGACGAAAACGGATTGAAAAGCATCGCTTTCCCGGCAATTTCAACTGGCATTTTTGGCTATCCAATACGCGATGCCGCCGAGGTTGCGCTTAGCACTATAAAGCGAACACTGCAGCACATTCAGCATATTCAGTTGGTGCGTATCGTGCTGTTTTCGGCACAAGAATTAGAAATTAATGTGGATGTATTGAACGATGTAGTAGAACAGTAGTAAAGCTTATACCAACTTGTTTTCAATAGCCAGCTTTATCAAACCCACTATAGTTTTCACCTGCGTTTTCTGGATGATGTGCTTACGGTGCGTTTCTACGGTTCGAGGGCTGATGTACAGTTTCTGAGAAATTTCGGCAGTTGATAATTCTTCGCAAATCAATTGCAATATTTCTAGTTCGCGTGGGGTTAGGTCTTTTACGCGGTCGTTTTCTTGCTTAGGCGGCTTGTTGCTATCTTTTATATTTTCGAGTATGATGTTCATTACTTCGTTGCTATAATACGTACCATCGTCGGCCAATCGATTGATAGCAGTAATAAGCTCTTGCTTGCCAGTATTTTTGAGAATATACCCTTCGGCTTCAGCAAGTAGTATTTCATTTATTATTTCGCGGTCGTTGTACATGGTAAGCACCAGCACCTTCACCTCCGGAAAATCGCGCTTCACAATTTTTGTAAGCTCCGTGCCGCTCATACCGGGCATGTTAATATCGGTAATGAGCATGTCAATGCCTCCTTCCTTTAGTATTGCGAGGGCTTCTTGTCCATCATGCGCTTCGGCCACAATCTCTGCCTTGTCAAATTTACGCAACAATGATTTAATGCCGTCAATAAACATGGCGTGGTCGTCGGCAATCAGTATTTTGGTAATAATAGGTACTACAATCTCTTCCATATTATCCCAATTTCGAAACCCTTTCGGTTGTAAAGGTAGCTACTTTTAGCATAAATAGTGTTTAATTTATAAGTGATTAGTAGTTAGCCTATGAGGCTACTTAGCATGCCTTTGTTGCAGCACTTTTACCACATCTGCAATGCCATAGCCGCGGTGCGAGAGTAAAATCATATAGTGGAACATAAGGTCAGCAGCCTCATTAAGAAACAATTGGTCATTATCGCTCTTAGCTTCAATTATCAACTCCACTGCCTCCTCGCCTACCTTCTGGGCAATCTTATTGGTGCCTTTTGCAAACAGACTGGCCGTGTACGAACTTTCAGGTGGTGCATTTTTTCGTCCTTCAATTAATTGCTGCAGAAACTCCAGAAAATGAACGCTATCAGTATTTTTTTCAAAAAAGCAAGTATCGGCGCCCGTATGGCAGATTGGACCTTTAGGCTTGGCCTTCACCAGTAACGTGTCAGAGTCGCAATCTAAAGTTAACGATTCTACTACCAAAAAATTTCCAGATGTTTCGCCCTTGGTCCATTGCCGCTCTTTAGTCCGGCTATAAAAAGTAACCAAACCACTTTCAACAGTAGTATTGTATGCGTCTTGGTCCATAAAACCAAGCATCAGCACTTTAGCCGTTTCGGCATCCTGAACAATGGCTGGCAATAAACCACCGCCTTTATCAAAGTCTGGTTGGCTCATCGTATCGGTATGTTTTGTTGCTTTAAATAAGATTTTAACTCTGGTATACTTACTTGGCCAAAATGGAAAATACTGGCTGCTAGTGCTGCATCGGCACGTCCGTTTTTAAACACATCTTCAAAATGTTTGGCTGAGCCAGCACCACCAGAGGCAATAATTGGTATGTTTACCACGTCGCTAATGTAGGCAGTGGCAGCTACTGCAAAACCATGCTTGGTACCATCATGGTCCATGCTGGTAAATAAAATTTCGCCAGCACCCAAGTCTTCAACCTGCCGCGCCCAATCAAACAAATCGATATTAGTAGGCAACCGCCCACCGTTAAGATGCACTATCCAGCGTCCGTCAATAACTTTAGCATCAATAGCTACAACAATACACTGGCTGCCAAAAGCCTTTGCCAATTCGGTAATCAGTTCGGGCCTTCGAACTGCTGCCGAATTGATGCTTATTTTATCAGCGCCTGCATATAGCATCTTATTTACATCGTCAATAGTGCGTATGCCACCACCAACCGTAAAAGGTATATTCACTTGCCTAGCAACTTCTTCAACCAAACCAACCATAGTTTTGCGTCGGTCGCTAGTAGCAGTTATATCCAAAAACACAAGCTCATCGGCACCTTGGTTAGCATAAAGGGCTGCTTGCTCCACAGGGTTGCCAGCATCTTGCAGGTCCACGAAGTTCACGCCCTTTACAGTGCGGCCATCCTTTACGTCAAGGCATGGTATAATACGTTTGGTAAGCATTGAGGCGGTAAAAGTACATGGCATTGGTGTCATGTCATAACGATTGTAGGGATTTATTTGTTTTAAAGTTAGTTGCAGCCAATGCAACCCTTTGCAAAACACGATATAAACATTTAACAGCACCCAACAAACAAAATAGGAAGCTAAAATGTGCTGGTGCCGTAATTGTCCACTTTGCTTAGTCAACATCTAAAATTAATTGCTACCTTTTTACAACTTACCGCAAATTGTAGCGTTCTTTGTGTCATATGCGTTGTTACCTGCTTATTATGCTGCTCAGTTTGGTTGGTTTTGCGGCCTCGGCACAAACCCCGCAAGCAGTGCTTATCTCGGGCCGAATTTTGGACGTTGGCGATAGCATGGGTTTACCTTATGTAAACATGTGGGGAAAACAGAGCAAAATAGGCGGTACTAGCAACTTGGATGGCAGTTTTGCTATTTATGTATTGCCTGGCGACACGATGCGGATTACCTCTATTGGGTTTGTAACGAAAGATTGGATAGTGCCGTTGGATATTGCCTTAAACCCCAAGGTTACATTGGTAATGTACCGGGAGGTGTACGATATTGATGAGGTAACCATTATGCCCCGCGATATTCGCAACGATATCATGAACGTGCCCCCTCCAGGTGGGCCACCTGTAAGTCCCCATTTTCCGCACACTCCTAGGTTCGGGGTTAGTCCTGGTGGTGGCATTACCTTTGGTTTTGATAGCAAAGCCAAGCACATGCGCGAGCAACAAGAGCATATTGCCCAATGGGACTATGAAGAAGCCATGCGCGAATACATCGCTTTTAGGTACAACCCTACATTCATTCAACAATTTGTACCCCTGCCCGATGAGCAGATGGAAAGTTTTATGCATTTCTGCAATCTGCCAGCCGATTTTATAGTATCGAGCAATGATTACGATTTGGCAAAGGCCATTAAAGACTGCTATGGCGCTTTCGTGAGCAAGTAATACGCGTTTCCACTTAAATTTTTCCCAACTAATCTTATCAGCCCGTAACTATTGTTTGGCTATTTCGTAATAGTGGTTAAAATATTGCGGAATGAGACAACTAAAAATCACCAATCAGATTACACAGCGCGATAGCCAAGCTTTGGAGAAATATCTGCAAGAGATAGCCAAAGTAAAACTATTGACTGTGGAACAGGAGGTGCAGCTAGCACAGAGGATTAAGGAGGGAGACAGTGATGCGTTGGAGAGCTTGGTAAAAGCAAACCTTAGGTTTGTTGTATCGGTAGCAAAGCAGTATCAGAACCAAGGTTTACCACTTAGCGATTTAGTAAATGAAGGCAATTTAGGCCTTATAAAAGCTGCTCAAAAATTTGACGAAACCCGAGGCTTTAAGTTCATTTCTTATGCCGTGTGGTGGATTAGGCAAAGTATATTGCAAGGGTTGGTTGAGCAATCTAGAATTGTGCGTATGCCCATGAACAAAGTAGGCTCGTACAACAAGATTACTCAGGCCATGAGCATTTTTGAACAGGAGTTTCAGCGCGAACCAACCCACGAGGAGTTAGAAGACTTGCTTGAGATAAGCAGCAAAGAAATTGAAGAATTGATAAAAGGCGCTAGCCGCCACATAAGCATGGATGCGCCAATGGGCGAAGAAGGCGATAGTGGCAGCCTATATGATGTGCTGGTTGATGACGATGCCAGCGACACCGAGCGAAAAATGATGAAAGAATCATTGAAAAAGGAAATAAACAAAGTACTGGCTATGCTACCAGCGCGAGATGCTGAAATTGTATGCTACTACTATGGCCTAAAAGGTGAGGGTTATATGACCTTGGAAGAAATCGGTAAGATTTTTGATCTAACCCGCGAACGGGTTCGCCAGATCAAAGAGCGGGCTTTGCGCCGATTGCGCAAAACCACCAATTCACGCTCATTGAAGCATTACTTGGGCCATTAATCAACATTGAGGTTTTTTTGGGATTGTCAATAACGGCACAGCCGAACGGGGGTTCGGCTGTGTCATTTTTATTTATGTCTGAATTAGAATTTAGAGAATTCTAAAATTGTAGAATTCGAGTCAAAAGGCAATTACTAGCAATTTAGGATATTATCAATTAGCCTTCACCAACTTCTGTATGTGCCTCGCACCATCTTGCTCAATTTGTACCATGTACATACCTTCAGGCCAAGAAGCAGTAGAAACACGTTGAGTACCTCCCGTAGTTTGCAACTGATAAACAACCTGACCTACCATATTGAACACCGTAATACCTACTGGGGCAGCACTTGTATTGTTTAGTTCAATGGTTACATCGCTTTGGGTTGGGTTAGGATACAATTTAAACGCAGCCAAGCCATTAATATCGTTTGTTGAATTTATTAAGCTATCAACGCCCCACGCATAGTCAATGGTTATGGTATCAACAGTTATGGACGCATAATACACCGATTGTGAGGTGGTACTATCATAATACCATGAATCAGTAAACTGCGACTGAGAAATTAACGATTCGAAATTATTAAAGCTTCCGTACATCGAAGAGTCGCCAACTACAATAACCCAACTTTGGCCACGTTCAATAGTGCAAGCCCTAACATTATTAATCTCACCTATGCAATAGCGGCGCACTGCTACATAGCTATTTTCTTGGCGACCGAGCAGCCATAAGCTGTCGTTCCTGATTTCATCATACTCGCTGTCTTCAAAGAACACTGCAACGTCTTTACTCTTCAGTAATATATTGTTTGCTTCGGCTCTGTACATAATTAGTGCCACATTGCTTTTTTGAGCCACATAAGGCAAATGATCGTTTTGATTATTTGCAGATCTATCATCCCAATTCTGTTTTACTCTTCCCGAACCAGTAAACACTGCAGTAGTGCCAACATTTGCCATAATAGGATATTGCTGGAAACCCACTTTACCTTTCCAAAAATCGTATAAAGAAGTAAGTGTTACGGCATTTCGTTTAAACACTGATACTTGCTGCCCACAAATTACCGAACTCATTGAAACTGCCGGCAATGACTCTGCAATTAACTGAATATCATTAGCACCGAAATTGCGGAAATCCCTGAATTCAGCAAAATCAACATGCCCCCACAAAGCAGAGTCAATGATTAAACTACCCGTTTCGTAGGCCACCTTAGGGTGAAAATACAAGCCTGAGCTCCACTGGCTGATAACTTTATCTAATGGCCTAAGTACGCTATTAATAACCAAGCTACTATCTATAGAATGTCCAATGTAAAAAGTTGTATCCACCGAAAAGTTAAGCGTAGAAACAATACTATCCACTTCTAGCGAAGATGTGCTTAGAAACGATCCTGAATGCGACGGGGAACCGGGTCTTTCGCCCAAACCAGTTAGCAGATAAATAAGATTGCTGTGGTTTTGATAGGGGCTTTTGTATTTGGCAGGATATGCCCTGCCTGCCACTGCAAACATTACACCCTTATTGTTGGTCATTAACAACAAATCCCTGAGTAACCGCACCGATGCTTTGGTTGCCAAATCTTTTATTTGTGGGTCTTGAGCAAAATCAGCTAGGTTTATTAAACCACTAAAGCAATATGGCGCATAGGTAGGTGAATAAAACTCGTAGAACCCATATTTTACTTTTAGGTCCA
>CAIOSU010000191.1 GCA_903861055.1 uncultured bacterium | reverse complement strand
TTTGAAGACGAAGAAGAAGACCCGAAAGAAGCTCTATTGAACCAGTTTAAGGACTTTGGCCGCTTCGATAAAAAATTCCTTGAAGAGCGTAAAATATTCCTTTGGGGTGCCGTAACCGACGAAACCAGCAAATATGTAGTTGACCGCTTGCTATACCTAGAGGCTCAAGACCCGGGTAAAGAAATCAAATTCTACATCAATAGCCCCGGTGGCATTGTTACCAGCGGTATGGTAATGATGGACGTAATGCAAATGATCAGTTCGCCGGTGTCAACCATTTGTATGGGCCTTGCGGCTTCTATGGGTTCGTTGCTATTAAGCCAAGGCGAAAAAGGTCGCCGCTTTATTTTCCCCAACGGCCGCGTAATGATTCACCAGCCTAGTATAGGCGGTGCTCAAGGTAGCGCCAGCGACTTGGCCATTACTGCCCGAGAAATTAAACGTACCAAAGCGCTTGGTGCTCAAATTTTGGCCGACAACTGCGGACAGACTTTTGATAAAGTAATGAAAGATTTTGATCGCGATTATTGGATGACCGCTCAAGAGTCGGTTGATTATGGTATTGTGGACGGAATTTTGGATAAATTGTAATAAATACTAATTCCGCCTGCAACTGTTTATTAAGGGTAACCCGTCTTGTATAGGTTACCCTTAATTTTTTTACTATGAGAAGATATACTATCGCCGCCCTTTTATTGGGCATTGTGCTGCTAACTGCCTGGAACCCAGAAGACGACTACAGCTTGCGCTACGGCAAATGGAAAAAGCAGTATGCCCAGCAACAAATTAAGGCCTTGAAAGATGGTGGGGTAATGCTGGTGCGCCTGCAAACGCGCAATAAGGCAATTGACCTACACCGAAAAAACGGACAGTACGATATTGCAAACAAAATTGAAGACGAACAGTACCAAGAAAACAAAAGCATATTGGCTGCTTTTGACCAATACTTCAACTTTGCCCCTGTATATTTCTTCTACTCCGACGATACCGAAAAGATAAAAACCGGCAACACTGCAGGCGTGTTTTTAAACAACAAGCTAGTGGCAACCGATAGCATTGAACCAAACCTCGGCTTTTTTATGGTTGCTGAGTTTGGCTCGCTGGAGGGCGAAACTCGTGTTATCCCCGGCGATACCTCAGTTGCGCTGCCTGATTACGTACCTGGCGAAGTGCTTGAGCGCGCGCTGGTAGTAAGAGACCAAAACTTTATGCAAATGCGCGACCCGTTTCCGTACTATTTGAGAGCCACTATTAAAAACAAGCCAGAGAAACAAGTAAACCGCATAAATGAACAATTGTATTCATACTACAAAAGTGCAACCAAATAACTATTTTGTCGTACTAGTGGGTACTAAACATCCAAACAGGTTATTATGAAAGCAAGCTGGATAATTTTACTCACCTTAATAGTGATTGTGATGGGTGTAGTGGTAGGCTGCAAAGATGATATGACCTCTGATGAATGCCTGGTATCTTATAGCATAGATACTGAAAACACCTACTACCTGCATGGTAAGTGGCAGTTTGTTGGTTTTTACCAAACAGAAACCAGTGAAATTGACGCTCCCCTATGCGGCAATGTAGAAAGCTGGATAGAATTTACCGACTCATCGCACACAGCCAGCGGCGCTGCTTATAAATACCCATTGTTGTTTCGTGGCTCGGCACTGATAAACTATTTCTCTGGCTCGTACTTGCCCGACACACAGAAGCAAGATATACAGGTGAGCGAAACTGTAAAAACCAAAGTGAGGGGCTCAGATCAAATAGAAAACTTCGAAATCCGCTTCCACAATATACTTTCGGAGGTCAGCAGCTATAAAATTGTACACAACGAGCTGTTTCTTGTACCCGAGTATGGCAACGTGCAGCTGCGGTTTGTAGCAACAAAGTAAATTGTAAATAAGAGATGAGAAATAGGAAAAGAGAAATCAACTCTTGTTTCAATCGTAAGTCGTAAATCGTACTTTGTACATCCAGAATCAGTTGTCTTCAGGCCTGGTTTGCTTCAGCACTAAATCCATCTGTTTTATGTGCGTTTCTAGATTAGGGTGTGTTTTGTACTTCATAGCCTTGTCAAGATATTCTCGCGCCGCCACAAACGATGATTGGCTGAAATGTATTTTCGCCAAATAAAAATTGGCCACCGCTATATCATCTTCCTTCTCCAATCCAAAATCAATAGCAAGGCTTATTTCGCGCCCAGCATCTTCAAAGGCTGTTTTGTTCATGGCCACCATCCCTTTTGCAAAATGATAGTATGCTTGCTGCTCCTTGCTTAGGCTGTCTGCATTTTTTATCTTTTTAAGTTGCGCCTCGGCTAGCGCAAAGTCGCCACTTATTACGTGCTTGTATATAAGTGCAATACGATTGTAACTGATGTGCCCATAAACCAATAACCCACCCACCACAAACAAGGCTATGCCTGGAAATACCTGCGCTTGCGTAAACGAGTAGATGCCTACTGCTGCGCAAATGATAACAAAGGCAAATCGTACTTTTGGCGGAAACATAAAAGGGGTTTCGATAAAGATAAAATTATTCGCCATAATTCAGGAATTCAGGCGAGTAAAGCGTTTGGCCATATTGCAATATTATTTTTTTGTGAACTTATTGAGAATTAGAAGTTAAATGGTTAGATTAGAAAGGTCTTCACAACTGCACCCTAACGCTGCCAACCATGCAAAACATTGTATACGTAGCTCATTCACGCAATCGGGACTTGAAACGGGCCCGTTTCAGCATTATCAATTTGCAACATTTTGCCAAAGAAATTGATCACAAACATCGCATCATCATTTATACCGACTCACCAAGCTATTTTACCGACTTGGATATAATGGTGGAGGAAATGGATACCATTACCATTTCGCTTTGGCAAGGCGACCACAACTCCGATGAACGAGTGCGCATTATGGCCGCTAAGGATGCATTTGCCACTTACCACGGCAATATAGTACTCATGCAAAACGAAATCTTTTATCTGGACAATCCTTCGCCGCTTTTTTTGGAGCTGGCCAACGGCAGCAGCCTAATGTATGAAGATGTTGGCCCGTTTGCCAATATGGGCTTTAAGTTGCCCGAAACAATTACGTACAAAGCTATTGAGCCCTATTACAAGGATGCACAAAAAAGCTTGCCCGCCCCCCATGCCGATATTACCTTGCACAATATGGGCCTTATTGGCATA
>CAIOSU010000190.1 GCA_903861055.1 uncultured bacterium | reverse complement strand
CTAGTGTCTGGTTTAAAAGACCCTAAGGTAGCAACCGTTAAAGCCAACTCTGTTTTGCACTTAGATTTATCGTATGAAATTAAAGAGCGCACTAGTAAGGACATTTTTGCAAACTTCGACTTCGCCTCTATGGAGGCCGAAAATAATCTTGGCCTCAACGACATTATCAAAAACATCCGCAAGGCGGCAGAAGACGACAATATTAAGGGCATATACTTGGAGCTTGGCATGATGCCCAATGGCCTAGCTACCATAGAAGCCATCCGCAACGAACTTATAAAGTTTAAAGAGTCGGGCAAATTTGTTTTGGCATACGGCGAAGTTGTAACCCAAAAAGCCTACTACCTTGCATCGGTGGCCGATGAGGTGTACATTAACCCTGTTGGTTATTTGGAGCTAAAAGGTTTTAGCGCACAGCTTACCTTCTTTAAAAATATGTTGGATAGGCTCGAAATCAAAGCACAGGTTTTCTATGCTGGCCAGTTTAAGAGCGCAACTGAGCCTTTCCGATACGATCGCATGTCAGAGCCTAACCGCAAGCAGGTTACCGAATATCTTACCGATGTGTATGGCCACTTTATCTCTGAAATTGCCGCTTCTCGTAAATTAGATTACAAAGCTTTAGACAGTATTGTTTTCAACCTAGCCATCCGTCAGCCTGAAGATGCGGTAAAATACAAGCTAGTAGACGAGCTACTTTATTTTGACCAAATACAAGCCAAACTTGCAGAGAAAACAGGAAAAGACAATGCCAAAGATCTCGAGTTTGTTTCGTTAGGCACATACGATAATAGTCCGGGCAAAAAGACCGATTTCGACAGTGATAAAATCGCGGTATTGTATGCTGAAGGCAATATAGTGGATGGCGATGGCGATGAAGATAACATAGGCTCGGCAAGGTTTAGAAAGGCGTTGCAAGAAATACGCGAAGACGACAAAATAAAAGCACTAGTAATCCGAGTAAACTCAGGTGGTGGAAGTGCTTTGGCTTCTGAAATTATGCTGCGCGAAATAAATCTGGTAAAAGCCAAAGGCATACCAGTAATAGTATCCATGGGCGATGTGGCCGCTTCGGGTGGTTACTATATTGCTTGCTTTGCCGATACCATAGTAGCCGAACCTAACACCATTACCGGTTCTATTGGTGTATTTGGCCTATTGCCCGACATGGGTGGTTTTTTCAATAATAAAATGGGTATCACCTTTGATACCGTGAAAGTGGGTCAATACTCCGATTTTGGAACCATAACCCGTTCCTTAACCGCCGAGGAATTCTCTATCCTTCAAGTGGGTGTTGATACTGTTTACTTGAAGTTTAAGCGCCGGGTAGCTGAAGGTCGTGGCATGACCGTTGATTATGTTGATAGTGTTGGACAAGGGCGTATATGGACTGGCGTACAAGCGCTAGAAAATGGTTTGGTTGATGTATTGGGTGGCATGGATGTGGCACTGGATATTGCCAAAACTAAAGCAGGATTGAAAAATTACCGAGTAGTTGACTACCCTAAACAGAAAGACCCGCTAGCCAAGTTGTTTAGCGAAGGTGGCGATGAAGTAGAAGCCCGCTTTATGAAAATGCAACTGGGCCAATACTACCCAATGTGGGTAAAAATGCAAGAATTGAAAAACGTACCTACAGGCGTACAAATGCGCATGCCATTTATGATGGAAGTGTATTAATACTCAAAACAACTCAAAAAGGAAGGGCCGCTAATCGCGGCCCTTCCTCGTTTATCAACTTTTACAAATCAGTATTGACCTGTCGATAGCATTACCAGCGTGCAGGCCTCAATGGGTTCTATACCTGCCTTTTGCAACCTATCTTCAAATGCAGGGTTTTCGGTACCTGGGTTAAATATCACTCGCTTGGGTTTAAGGCCTAAAATATAGTCTTCGTAGCTCTCGTGCTGAATGGCCGGCCGCACATACAACGTAACGGTATCAACAGCCTCAAAAGGCAGTTTTTCGCTACCAATAGGCACATCGGCCACTGTACCTTCATCAACCCCGATGGCTAAAACTGTGTGCCCATGCGCGCGCAAGCGTTTTATGGCTATGTTGCCATATCTATCAGGTTTGGTGGTAGCCCCAATTACAAGGGTAATTTTGTTGGTTTCCATAGTCATATATTCTGCAAACAGGTTAGCCGTTACAAAAGTTTGTATAAAAAAGCTACAAAACGAAACAAAAAATTTATTGTGAGGTATAAATGGGTAACCAATCTCGTTAAAATGCAAGTTTCTACAGCCGATAATCTTCGCTCAAGGGTTAACCAACAATTGAAAGCGTGCAAAGAAAAAATCAACTCTTGCCCCGAGCATCAAAAATTCATTAAACTACAACAAGCGGCCCTACTTTGCCGTTTATTTCAAAAGCAGGTGATTATAGACCACGAAACACCTGATGGTATGAAACGCATTAAAGCATTGGTCTCGCTATCAACACCCAAAATGGTGGTGCTGCAAGATGGAACTTTTATTGACATTGAAGCCATAAAGAACATCGATATCGTATAGTCATTTTTACCCAATTTAATTTAAATAGCTAATTGTCAGCCACATGCGTAAGCAATACAGATGTGGCGAAACTTAGTTTGTTTGTTAACGTATCCAATAACCAAACAACTATAGCTTATGGAACGGGTAAAACTGAACGTGATTGAGAAAGAGAGCATTAATAACCTACAATTCAAATGCTCAGAGGTACTACCAGATATAACCGCTCAGCAGCAGAGGCAACAAGACTTATTCCGCGGAATGGTATTGGGCAATGCTTATAAAAACAAAGTGCAAATCGTATTCGAATCCCTAGCGGGACTTAATGTGGTTACTACTACCATTTGGGCCACCACCGACAAAAACGTAGTGCTTAAGGGCGGTTTGCTTATCCCTATTAGTTGTATAATGAAAGTTATTTGTTAATCATCTTCGTGACAGCTTTCATTATTTTTCGTTAGCGAAATTTAACATATCTATTCTTTTTACTTATATTTCACTAACTCCGCATGCATTGCAATCGGAAAGTGCAGGGTCGTTTACCAAAAAACCCGCTAACAAATGGAAACTACGTTGCAACCCAATATCCTTAAAGTGCCGAAGGAAAAGTTGCCCGGAATTGTTTCATTAAACCCAACTGATGTGCTGCTTACCGAGCCCGACCGAAAATACAGAGACAGGATGCTGTATATGGCCATGATACTTGGCAACGGCTAAAAAAGCAAAGTAAAAATAACGTTTCAAAGCATTGATGGCCCCCGTGCTGTAGAAACTACCGTTTGGGCTACCACCGAGGCAAGCGTTATACTCAAAGGCGGCATATCCCTTCCTATAGTATCCATCTATTCTGTTCATTATTAACACTTAAATGCTATTGACAATTGTTACTTGTAGGGCAATAGGTTTACCTTTAAGGCATGGAAGTAAGTCGCACACAATGGTTTTTAAGAGGAATTATTGCGGTAATGATAATAGGCGTAATTGTTCGCCAATACGTAAAATATAGGGTTGCCCCCGAATTGGAAATTGACAAGCTCGAGTTTGTAAACCTGGATGGCTCGCAATACAATCATTCTAACCTAAAAGGCCGTAACATTTTGCTTACTTACTTTGCTACATGGTGTGGCCCTTGCAATGCCGAAATAGCTGGTTTAGAGGCGGTAAGGCCATTACTAGAGGCAGAAGGTTTTTTGTTGGTGCACGTTACCGACGAAGCACTAGAAAAGATAAACAACTTCATGGCTAAGCATCCTTCAGGCATTACCTATTTGCTCAGCACCAAACCATTGGCCGAAATTGGGGTGCACACCTACCCTACCCACTTTGTGTTTGATAAGCAAGGTACACTGCGATATAAGCAAACCAACGAGATGAATTGGAACAACCCCGAAACCGCGCAAGACATTATAAAAATGGTTGAATAACAATAGAAACCACTTAATAGACACTATTCAAGTGCCATCACAAACTTACACACG
>CAIOSU010000189.1 GCA_903861055.1 uncultured bacterium | reverse complement strand
TTTGCTGATTGATGAAAACGGTTTTGAGGCAGAGCTTGCCAAACAGAAAGCCCGGAGTCGCCAAGATGCCAATGTGCAGCAAGGCGATTGGGTGGTGCTGCAAGAAGATGCCGAATCTGAGTTTGTAGGTTATGATTACCAAGAGGGCGAGGTGCAGATAACCCGCTACCGCACCGTAAAAGCTAAAGACAAGGAGCAATTCCAATTGGTGTTCAATTATACCCCTTTCTATGCCGAAAGTGGCGGACAAGTGGGCGATACAGGCACCGTTACCCATAAGGGAGAGGCTATCCGCATTTTCGATACCAAGAAAGAAAACAACCTAATAGTGCATTGGGCCGATAAATTGCCCACTAACCCAAGTGCTACCTTCCGTGCTTCGGTGGATAAACAAAAACGCCAATACACAGAGCTAAACCACAGTGCCACGCATTTGCTGCAAGAGGCTTTGCGCGAAGTATTGGGCGACCATGTTCAGCAAAAAGGCTCACTGGTAAACCAAGACGTATTGCGTTTCGATTTTAGCCACTTTAGCAAAGTTACCGACGAAGAGTTGGCTAGAGTAGAGCAATTGGTTAATGAGCGCATCCGTGCCAACTACCCCTTGAACGAGCGCCGCACAGTGCCTATCGCAGAGGCAAAAGCTTTGGGTGCTATGGCTTTGTTTGGTGAGAAATACGGCGATGTAGTAAGGGTAATCCAATTTGGCACTTCGGTGGAGTTGTGCGGCGGTACCCATGTAAAAGCTACCGGCGAAATTGGTCTTTTGAAAATAACCACCGAAACCTCGGTGGCCGCTGGCATACGCCGCATTGAGGCCGTTACCGGCCCAGGCGCCTTGGCATACATCAACGAAAAATTGGGGCAACTGGAGCAAATTACCGCCATAAGCCGCAACAACGCCGACGTGGTAAAAGGTATACAAGCCCTGGCCGACGAAAACGCAGCCCTTAAAAAAGAATTGGAGCAAGCTACCATTGCACAAGCCAACAGCCTAAAAGATAGTTTGGCCAAAACGGTGCAGCACATAAATGGAGTAAACTACATTGGCGCAACAATTGACCTAACTAATGCCGATGCCGTAAAAGGCTTGGCCTATAACCTGAAGCAAGAAATACCGAACCTATTTTTGGTACTCGGTACCCAAGTGGATGGTAAAGCACAGTTGACTATCATGATTGACGACGAGCTAGTAAAAACCAAAGGCTGGAAAGCTGGCGACTTGATTCGAGATTGGGCCAAAGAGATACAAGGCGGCGGCGGTGGACAGCCCTTCTACGCCACTGCGGGCGGTAAAAACCCTGCTGGTTTACCAAAGGTGTTGGAGTTGGCGCAGGCGTTTTTGGCCCAGTAATACGTCATTGCGAGGAATGTAGCCCCAATTTTTCATTGGGGTGGAATGACGAAGCAATCCCCCTAAGTTACTGGTGAAGTTTGTTTTCCAGTGGTTGTTTGAGCGGCATGCTACGTAGCAGGGGATTGCTTCAGGCTTTCAAGTTTGTTTCACCATTTTAAGATTAAGCAAAGCCTTCGCAATGACGGCATTGTTTTATACCAACATTTGCAAAACGAAACCAACATATTGCCCTACCACAACTACCAACCCGTAATAGGCTTGGAAGTGCACGCGCAGTTGCTAACGGAGAGCAAGATATTCAGTCCGGAGATTGCGGCTTATGGCGGTGAGCCGAACACGCATTTGGGTCCTATTTCGATTGGGCATCCGGGTACATTGCCGTTTTTTAATAAAAATGCATTGGAGTTGGCCATTAAAATGGGCTTGGCAACCAACTGTCAAATTCAGGAGCGCAACGAGTTTAGCCGCAAGCATTACTTTTATGCCGATTTGCCGAAAGGCTACCAAATAACCCAAATGGATACGCCAATATGCTACAGTGGCAATTTGGATATTGAGGTAAATGGCGAAACTAAACGCATACGCATCAATCGGATTCACTTAGAGGAAGATGCGGGTAAAAGCACCCACGATATTGACCCAAACAATACTTTGATAGATCTTAACCGAGCTGGTACTCCTTTAATTGAAATTGTTACCGAGCCCGACATCCGCAGTGCAGATGAAGCTTACGCATATTTGGCCGAGATACGTAAAATAGTGCGCTGGCTGGGCATTTGCGATGGCAATATGGAAGAAGGCAGCCTACGCTGCGATGCCAACGTTTCGGTAATGCTAAAGGGCGCCGCACAATATGGACAACGAGCCGAAGTAAAGAACCTAAACTCCATTCGTAACCTGAAACGCGCCATTGAACACGAAGTAATGCGCCAAATTGAAGTGATTGAAGGAGGTGGCAAGCTGATACAAGAAACCCGCAGCTTTGATGCCGATAATGGCACTACTTTTAGCTTGCGCAGCAAAGAAGATGCCGACGACTACCGCTATTTCCCGGAGCCCGATTTGCCGCCCGTGTTGGTTTCGCAATCTTATATTGACAGCATAAACAGCACCTTACCTGCCCTACCCCAAGAGCTTTACAAGAAGTTTATAAACGAACATGGCTTGCCAGCCAGCGATGCCAAAATCCTTACCGAAGAAAGGGATATAGCGTTATTTTATGTTAATCTTACTGGCTTCACAAACAACTACAAAGCTGCTGCCAACTGGGTAATACACAATGTGCAGGCATACCTAAACGAAAAAGGCGTGGAAATAGCAAAATTTCCTATTACCTTTGAGCACTTAGCTGGGTTGATAAATATGATTGACGATGGGGCTGTAAACTATACCATTGCCAACCAACAACTTTTCCCGGCTATGTTATTGCAGCCCGAAAAAGCACCTCGTGTGCTTGCCGAGGAATTTAACTTATTACAACAGCGCGACTTTGCCGTTATTGGCAACATAGTGCAGCAAATACTAGATAACAACCCTAATGAGGTAGCCCGTTTCCGTAATGGAGAGCAAAAATTACTGGGCTTTTTTATGGGGTTGGTAATGAAAGCATCAAAAGGGATAGCCGATCCCAAAGCGGCTACGCAAGTATTAACTGAAAAAATCAATCAAAAATGAATATCATGAGGACTTTGTTCCTAGCGCTTATCGCTTTTACTTTTGTTTTGCAGGCGTGCAATAATGCCGAAAAGCCTGCCGACAATGAATACCTAATCGAAGGTAAATTGGCCAATGCAGCTGGCATGACCATTTTTCTGGATAAATGGGATAACCTTACTACAGCCACCCCTGTGGATACAGGTATTATTAGCAAAGAAGGCACCTTTACCCTAAAAAAACCGATTGTTGGTCGTGGCTTGTATATGTTGCGCATTAGCCAAGACCGCAGTTGGATTTTGGTGTTGGAACCAGGAGCCAAACTTACCTTCGAAGGGGATTTGAACGATGTATCGGTATATAGCTTTGCTGGCAGTCAACCCACAGTCCTGTTGACTATCCTATTGAAAGACTTAGCCGCAAAAAACCGACGCGTAGGCGAAATAAACCAAGAGTTTATGAATGCCCAGTACGGCGGTGCCGACCAAAACCAATTGTTGGCCATGCAAAATGAATACATTGCGTTGCAACAAACCATGATTAGCAACCTTACCACTTTTGCTGATACAACTACCGACCCATTGTTGGCTGTATTTGCCATCAGCAACCTAAATGTGGAAGAAAATGCCGATTTCTTGAAAAAGATAACCGATAAAGCACTTGCTCAAGACCCGAACCTAAGCCTAGCCAAAGAAATTGCTACCAAAGTAGCTGAAAGTACTAAGTTGGCCGTTGGCCGCCCCGCTCCCGATTTTACACTAAAAAGCCCTACTGGTCAAACAGTACAACTGTCTAGCTTAAAAGGCCAAGTAGTATTGATTGATTTTTGGGCGAGCTGGTGCAAGCCCTGCCGTGCCGAAAACCCGAACTTGGTAAAAACATATGCACAATACAAAGACAAAGGCTTTACTATTTACAGCATATCGTTGGACAAAGAGTTGGATGCTTGGGTAAACGCTATCAAACAAGACAACCTAACTTGGCCATACCATGGTAGCAACCTATTGTTTTGGAACTGCCCTGTAGCTCGTCAATACAATGTTAACTCAATACCTGCCGCATTCTTGGTTGACAAAGAAGGTAACATCATTGGTAAAAACCTACGAGGTGTAGCCTTAGAGCAAAAACTAGCTGAAGTATTCGGTTCTTAAACGAACGGAATGCCCACAACTGCAACAAAAAGGCACGGAGGTTTCCGTGCCTTTTTATTATCGCTCATAACTTTAGGTTGCAGACCATTTTTACCTATCCGTAGTCTACCTTTTCGTCTTTTAGCTATATTTAGGGCATGAAGCATTTTTTTACTCTACTATTTTGCCTGTCAACATTAGCATTGACTTCCCAAAACTTGGCCAAGTTAGTTCTTACTAATCGGCACTTTGACAGCAGTTACAGGTTACCATTTGCTGCTGTAACAGATCTGAACAGCAATGCTAGCAACGAGCAACTTACCCCTGAGGGAGAATACACCATTAAAGGTAAAATGGCCAATGCAGCAGGCTTTACTATCTTTTTGGATAAATGGAACAACTTAACAAAGAGCACGATAGTTGATTCGGCTATGATTGATAAGAAAGGCAACTTTACCTTTAAAAATAAAATTGCCAGCCGAAACCTTTACATGTTGCGTGTAGATGAAAAGCACACCTGGATTGTGGTATTGATGCCGGGTACAAAAGTTACATTTAACGGCGATTTTAACGATATAATGCAGTACTCCTTTGGAGGTGACCAAGCCACCATAACGTTGAACAACTTTGTGCAAGATATGGGCGTAAAAAACCGCAGAGTAGGCGAAATAAACCAAGCCTTTGTTAAGGCCCAAAACAGCGGTGCCGACCAAAACCAGTTGCTGATGCTACAGAACGAGTACATTGCGTTGCAACAAAGCATGATTAACAACCTCATAACTTTTGCCGATACTACCACCGACCCATTGCTAGCCGTGTTTGCCATTAGCAACCTCAATATTGAAGAACATGCCAATTTCATAAAAAAGATAGCCGATAAAGCACTAACACAAGACTCTAGCTTAAATTTGGCCAAAGAAATTGCCGCCAAAGTAGCCGAAGCAACCAAGTTGTCCATTGGCCGCCCTGCACCTGACTTTACGCTCAAAAGCCCTACCAGCGAAACGATTCAACTCTCGAGCCTTAAAGGCCAAATAGTATTAATTGATTTTTGGGCAAGCTGGTGCAAGCCTTGCCGCAATGAAAACCCGAACTTGGTAAAAACCTATGAAAAATACAAAGACAAGGGTTTTACCATATACAGCGTATCGTTGGATAAAAACAAGGATGCTTGGGTAAACGCCATTGGGCAAGACAACCTTAGCTGGCCCCACCACGGCAGCAACCTCTTGTTTTGGAACTGCCCAGTGGCTGGCCTTTACAACATCAAATCAATTCCAGCAACTTTTTTGATTGACAAAGAAGGTAACATCGTAAGCAAAAACCTTCGCGGAGCTGCCCTAGAGCAGAAACTTGCTGAAATATTCGGTTTCTAACTGAACACAATACCTACGTAGCGCAAATTTCATAATTACAATTTGCCTATACACCGCCTACATTTTGATATAATTGCTATATTTAAAGTATGAAGCACCTATTTACGCTCCTGTTTTGCCTGTCAACCATAGTTTTGGCGGCCCAAAACATTACTAACGGCGACTTTGAAAACTGGACCGATAATGGCACCTACAAAGTACCCATAGGTTGGAAAACCAATACCAGCACTTTTATCGCTTTTGGTGAAACCGTGTTTGACACCAGTAATGCCCAATCAGGCGATAGTGCTGCGGTAGTGCAAACCATTTTGCCCACTGGAACTTCAAACTACTATGCCGGTATTCTTACCAATGGTAGTATCCGCAACGATTCGCTGGGCCTTGATGGCACCGCTATCAATTATCGCCCGGAAAGCTTCAGTGGCTATTATAAATACGATGCAGCCCCTGGTGATAAGGCTTTGGTAGTGCTGTATATGTATCGTTTTGATGCTGGGCTAAACCGCGATTCGCTTATAGCATCGGGCAACGCTAGGCTTGGCCCGGCAGCCACTTACCAACAATTCAGTTTCCAGATACTGAATACCGATTCATCAGAAGCTAGTTTACCAAAACCAGATAGCTATGTAATATTGATTACCTCAACTGACAGCCTAAACAGCCCACAGCCAAGTAAGTTAACCATTGATAATTTGTCGTTCGAAGGAGTGGTTTCAGCTCAAGAGCCAGTTGATTTATCAGAAGTTGTCATTTACCCAAACCCAGTTAGCGACCATTTTGTGTTAAGCAGCCCCAAACTGGGTATTGCAAGCGTAACAATTTTGAATGCAGAAGGCCGTCAAGTGCAATTTATGGAATCTACACCAGGCACAAAAGAACTTTTAATTAACACCAACCGCCTTTCAACAGGTTTCTACTACGCGCAATTACAGTTTGATAATGGTGCAATTGAAACTCGCTTTATCACTATTGTAAAATAAACCCATTGATGTCACGCCCCTTTCTAGCAGCTACTGCTATTTTTATATTGGTTTTTGCCAGCTGCACCAACCAAACCGAACCAATAACCCCTCCAAAGGTAGCAGCCGATTCTGTTAAACCAGCCCCTGCCCCAGTGAGGAAAGGAACTAATGCCCTTGAATTTCCGGCTGATGGTTACGAGCGATATACACCCGTTACGTTTATTGAGTACTTAAAAGAAAATGTAACAAGCGGCACCGTGCTGCTTGATGAGGCTCCTAAAAACTGGATACAAAAACAGCATCTTAAAGAACTGGTAAAAATGCTTGATAGCACCGAGCCTTGTGCAGGCATTAGTTTGCATGGAGCTGGCCCCAACCCACCCGATAATGTACAATCGTGTGTTGGAGCCGAAATACTGCTACTGATAGAAACGTATAAGCAAAATGTGACATACCCGGCATCGCCAAGCAGCCTTACTTTTATCAAAATATTGCAAAGAAACCTTCGAGACACCAGTAAACTTATTTTAATACCACAGCCCGACCAGCTTGAAGCTGCCAAAGAATGGGTAAATACCCTATAGCCATGGATGATAGCTACAGAAACGATAAGTTAAAAAAGACTACCAAACTGTATTGGTACCTGTTTATTATTTCCTTTAGCGCTTTATCCACGTTATCACTACTTGCTTGGTATTCCCTATCGTTCGGCGACGACATCAGTGCGCGATTTGCTGATTACCAAGTGTACAGCAAAGCTATTTTTCTGTTCAACGTGATCAGCTACATGGTAATCCTTCTGTTAGCAGCTTACAAGCATCACTATCAAAGCTCATGGGTGTTTTATATACCACACTACTTACTTTTCGTATTGTTTACCTTTATTGGCTTTAGCGTATTAGGCGAACAGAACTTTCACCTCCGCAAAGCCTATAATATGGATGGGGGAGGATTTTCGATTAATGGGCTGCTAAGCATCGGGCTTAGTGTTATTGCCTTGTTAATGTCCGTTTTGGTTTCCGTTGGCGTTATTTTACTCAAAAGGAAGCGCTAAGCTCGCCATTCAGTTTCCTGCCAAATATCATGTATCGGGTGTGACTTTGGTCACTATTAGCTCGCAAACAATATGGTTGTTTTGCAATGAAACCAAAAGCGATGGAGTTATTGCGCTTAATAGCATGGTGCAAAGCGTGTATTGGTTTCATAACCCTTGCAGTGTGGCTAATGCACACTGCCTAAAAACTAGTTTATGAAACAGAACATGGGAATGGTAGACCGCACAATTAGAGTAATTGTTGCGGCAGTATTTATTGCATTGTATTTTACTGGTACTGTTACTGGCACATTAGGTATCGTTTTGGTTGTTTTAGGAGCCGTGTTTATACTTACAAGTTTGGTGAGTTTTTGCCCGCTATATACCCTAGTTGGACTTAACACTTGCCCCGCAATAAAAAAATAGAGCCATCCCATAAACGGGACAGCTCCATGTTATTTTATTAACCGAATTAGTTTTTACAAAATCGAACCTGCTCGTGCGGCATGCTCACGCTCTAGGCTTTTGCCTTTAATAAGCTCATTTCCGCCGCGCTTAATTACCACGTGCGTTTCAGAGCCATCGGGGTTTGTGGCCGATACGTATACAAATTGACCCGGCTTACCGGTAAAATCAAATGACCATTTTTCTGGCACGCCATGCACTTCGGCCGAGTTGCCCGTTTCATCGCGATAGGTTACCGTGCAATCCTTGCAAAGTACTTCATAAGTTATGTCCATCGAGTTTTTATCGTCGCCATAGCGGAAACCAACAAAACCTGTTGCCATAATCATTATGATACCAACAATCAGAATACTCTTTTGCATAATTAAAGGCTTTAGG
>CAIOSU010000188.1 GCA_903861055.1 uncultured bacterium | reverse complement strand
AATTGTGGCCGAATACAATAATTATTATTTTAATTGGTTTATTCGTAAGTCAATTAACCAAATCCATTGCCTGTGCGACTAATCCTAGCTTTCTTATTGCTTTGCGGAATTGTTGCTGCCAACGGCTGCAGCAAAGACCCCGTGGACAACAATATTGACGAAACCAATCTGTACTCTGATGCGGCCATGTATCAAGAAATCAGAAACGGCTCATTTTATTATTACCAAAGCGATACCGCAACAATAACCGCCGCTGGCAATAGCCCCCATGGAGGCTTCAAATTGCTGTTTAACCAAGAGGCCAAGAATGCATTGGGTACTGATGGCAAACTGGCTGTTGGCGATACATTCCCTACTGGCTCCATTGTTTTGAAAGATGTAATTCGCAATGGTACCACTCGGTTTTATGCTGCCATGTGGAAACAGCCCGCTAGCAGCAACACCAATGAAGATTGGTTGTGGTACGAAGCCAACTTGGATGGTTCGTTGCTTGAAAGTATTACCAGCAAAGGCAGCGGTTGCATTGGCTGCCATCGTGCCAACGCAAACCGCGACTTTATTAATAGCTTCGATTTACATTAATCCTATCATATAGTGAAAGTAAAGACTTCTGCATTTGAGCATAAATTAAGTTAAAATCCATACTAACAGCTATGAAAAATGTTAATCTCCTGACCCTACTGTTTTTTGCAATGGCACTATCAATTGCCCATGCCAGTTGCAAGCATCCTGTGGCTACCAGCGAAGACCAAGCCATTATGGACGAGGTAATGACCAGTACGCTATTATACTACCAAGGCAACGACGTATTGCTCAGGGAGTCGGGCAATAGCCCGCATGGCGACTTTAAACTATTGTTCAACCAAACCGCTTGGGATGCACTCGACAGCACGGGCAGGTTGCCTGTTGGCGGCACTTTCCCCGATGGCTCACTCATCGTGAAGGATATTGTAAAGGGAGGCTCAACAGACCTTTACGCGGTTATGCTAAAGAAACCCAGTTCGGGTCTATCTAATCTAGGTTGGGTATGGAACGAGTTTAAACCAAACGGTGGCTTAGTTATCGGAGCGGAAGATAAAGGTAAAGCTTGCGTAGGTTGCCACCGCGGGAACACCAACAGAGATTACACCAATAGCTTTGATCTGCACTGATTTTGGATGTACGAGGTACGATTTACGAGGTACGATTGAAGGTAAAGTGACAGTCATCTGCGCAAAAAGTTAACTCTCGGTTACAAGGGCCTGCCCGCAGCTTACCCCCTCCTACCCTCCCCCTGAAAAATGGGGAGAAACCCGCTGTGAAAGCTATGAAGCGTGCTGTTTTCTATTTGTCATTTCTTATCTCTAATTTCTTATTTCCCGCTAATCTTTACCCCATGACTATCCACGACGAAACGATAGAAAAAATCAAGGCACTTAACCATGCTTCCCGTTACGAGGCCTGCCGTTTTCGCAACTGCGACTTGTCGTATGCCAACCTTACCAGTATCTCGTTTATCGATTGCATTTTCGAACAGTGCAATCTATCACTGGCCATAACTGCCGATGCCGCTATGCAAGATGTAGTTTTCCAAGATTGCAAACTGACAGGATTCGATTTCAGTAAATGCCGTACGTTTGCTTTCAGCGTATCATTTATGCACTGCAACATGGAAAGCACCAGCTTTCATAAATGTAAGCTTAAAGGCACCGACTTTGTTTCGTGCGTATTGAAAAGTACCGATTTTGCCGAATGCGACCTAACGAACGCCAATTTCGATAACTGCGATTTGGAGAACGCCATATTCGATAATACCACACTCAAAGGCGCTGACCTGCGCACGGCTTACAACTTCATCATCAACCCAGAAACTAATAGCCTTAAGAAGGCACGTTTCTCTACTTACGGCTTGCCTGGCCTTTTGGCGCATTATGGTATTGTAATAGAATAATCACCTCTTTCCGTTTTCTAACTTACATCCAATAGTACATTCAATGCGTCAGGTGTTTTTTGTGTTAAACACAGTTTATAAAAACCCACATACATAATAAAGGGTACTTTGCGAAATGATTTTACCTAAAAAATGATGCGCCAGAAAAAATTTCGGCAATCATCACGCCCATTTTAGCAATTTTGGAACCATTAGCTGATAATTTTTATTGAAAGTTTGAAAATATACCCCTACATTTGCACCATCAATCGTAAGGAAAACCCTATAAACCCCTACACTATGCGTTTTAACTCCATCGAGGCGGTTATGAATCGCCCTACAGTAGAAGTTAATGCTCCCAAACAAAGAATCTCTGAATACTTCGGTACCAACGTTTTTGGCGATGCCGCTATGCGCAAATACCTTTCTGAAGAGGCTTATTTGAGTGTAAAAGCTTCTATCGAAAGTGGCCAGAAAATTGACCGTGCCATGGCAGACCAAATTGCATCGAGCATGCAAGCCTGGGCATTGGACAAAGGTGCCACGCACTATACTCACTGGTTTCAACCACTAACTGGCGCTACTGCCGAAAAACATGATACTTTCTTCTCTCACGAGGGCGGAAAAGGCATCGAGGTTTTCAGTGGCAATGCTTTGGTACAACAAGAGCCTGATGCCTCTAGCTTCCCGAACGGTGGTATCCGCACTACTTTCGAGGCTCGTGGCTACACTGCTTGGGACCCATCGTCACCTGCCTTTATTATTGAAACTGGTGCAGGTAAAACCCTTTGTATCCCAACTGCTTTTGTGAGCTACACTGGCGAGGCGTTGGATTACAAAACACCTTTGCTAAAGTCGCTTAACTATATGGATACTGCGGCAACTGCCGTTTGTAAATATTTTGACAAAAACATTACCAAAGTAACTGCTACTTTAGGTTGGGAGCAAGAATACTTCTTGGTAGATGAGGCTTTGTTTTATAGCCGCCCCGATTTGGTAATGACTGGCCGCACTATTGTTGGTCACGGTCCTGCCAAAGGCCAACAATTGGAAGATCACTATTTTGGTTCTATACCTGAGCGTGTGTATGCCTTTATGGTAGACTACGAAACAGAGAGCCACAAATTGGGCATTCCTGTTAAAACCCGTCACAACGAAGTGGCTCCAGGCCAATATGAGTGTGCCCCAGTATACGAAGAAGCCAACTTGGCCGTTGACCACAACCAATTGTTGATGGACTTGATGGACCGCGTTGCTCGCCGTCACAAGCTGCGTATCTTGTTCCACGAGAAGCCATTTGCAGGTGTAAACGGTAGTGGCAAGCACAACAACTGGAGCTTGGGTACCAACACTGGCAAAAACCTATTGTCGCCAGGCAAAACACCTAAGAACAACTTGATGTTCCTTACTTTCTTTGTGAACACCATACGTGCCGTTTACGAGCATAGCGATTTGCTACGTGCTACTATTGCCGGTGCCGGAAACGACCACCGCTTGGGTGCCAACGAAGCGCCACCAGCTATCATCTCTGTATTTATTGGCGGTGCGCTTACCAACTTATTGAACGAAGTTGAGCAACGCATTACCGATGGCGCTTTTGATGAAATGGACAAAGCCGATTTGAAGTTGGACATCCACAAAATCATTCCTGATTTGTTGTTGGACAACACCGATCGCAACCGTACCTCTCCTTTCGCCTTTACTGGCAATAAGTTTGAGATTCGTGCTGTAGGTTCTTCTGCCAACTGTGCTGCCCCAATGACCGTGATGAACATGATTATGGGCAACCAGTTAATTAAGTTCAAAGCCGAAGTGGATGCTTTGGTAAAAGAAGGCGAGAAGAAAGACAGCGCTATTCTGCGTGTGATACGCAAGTATATTACCGAAAGCAAAGCCATTTTGTTTGAAGGTGATAACTATAGCGACGAGTGGAAAGCGGAAGCCAAAAAACGTGGCTTGAACAACGTAACCACTACCCCTCATGCGCTTGATTTCTATATCACTCCTAAGGCTAAAGCCATCTTTACCGAATCAGGTGTATTGAATGAGACTGAGCTAGAAGCACGCTACGAAATACAGCAAGAGCTTTACTTCAAGAAATTGGAGATTGAAGCCTTCATCCTTCGCGACATGGCACTGAACCAAATCATTCCTGCCGCAATCAGCTACCAAAACATTTTGATTGAGAACGTGCTAGGTTTGAAGGATGCCGGCTTGGATGCGAAACACTACAAAGCCCAGCAAGAGCTGTTGGAAGAGCTTTCAACGGGTATCAACGGTATCAAATCGCATGTATCGAGCATGTTGAAGGAGCTTACCAAAACCGAAAAGCATACTCACAGCCACGAAAAAGCAATAGCTATTTGTGAGAAAGTGAAGCCACACCTGGACGCCATTCGCAGCTTTGCCGACGATTTGGAAACAGTGGTGGAAGACCAATACTGGCCATTACCTAAATATCGCGAACTTTTGTTCTTGAGATAATATAGCGGGTTTCCTTTTGCAAGGCCGGTTCTCTCTCGAGGGTATCGGCCTTGTTTTTTGTGACCATATGAATTGGGGGCAAATAAGGCAGCCCTCAATGCGAGATATATCGCTAACCCTTCCCAGCTACCAACTCCACCTTCATTCTATCTGGGTCTTCGAAAAATACGGCGTAATAATTGGGGCCGCCAGCGAAAGGGTGTTTGTCTTCGTAGAGTATGGTAATACCGCGTATGCGCAGTTGATTGGTTATTTCGTCTACAAACGGCCTATCCTTGGCATGAAAGGCCAGATGGTTAAGTCCGGCCTTTTTGCGGTGGTAAGGCACATCCAAGTGCCCAGGCTCTACTTGCACAAACACTAGATAGGTGGCACCCAACTTATAGCTCACCCCATCGGTCCACTCCGAGGAAATATGATAGCCCAACTCGCCCAAAAACCAGCCCCAAAATTGCTTGGTTGCGGTTAGGTCTTTAACGTACATTTCAACGTGGTGCAGTTGTCCGTGCATGGGGTGTTTCTCAATCTTTAAAAAACCCAATCAAATACTCATTCACCAGTTCGGGGGCATCTTGTTGCACCCAGTGGCTGCTGTCCTTTATGTACTTTATCTCAAAACTCTTGCCCATAAATTTATGGGTATCGTAGGTCAGTTCTTTGCCGAGGGCCCTGTCATCTTCTCCCCAAATAAGCAGCGTATCCACCATTATAGGGCCCTTGGGCTTGTTGTTGCCGCCAAACGCACCGCGCAACGCGGCGCGGTAGTAGTTTACAGGCCCAGTTAGTGCATATGGCCCCGTGAAGGCCTCTACGTACTTTTGCAGCACCTCATCGGTAAAGGCAGCCTTATTGTGCGACCAACCTCGAAAAGCCCGCTGGAAAAACTTCAACAAATCGCGCTTCATGCCGCGCTCGGCCAAGCCCGGTATCTGGAACAAAAACATATACCAGCTCTTGCGAAACTGACTGAAGTTGGTGAGCAGATTCTTTTGCAGTATTATGGGCAAAGGGCAGTTCAAAACCGCTAATTTATCTATCACCTCTGGGTGATTAATGGCCAATTGCCAAGCAATGCCTCCGCCCCAATCGTGACCCACAACATAGGCTTTTTCGTAACCCAAATGCCCTATCAACTCTTTAATATCAAGCGCCAAGGTGTTGCTGGTATAGTGCTCTACGCCAACAGGCTTATCGCTTTGGTTATAGCCACGCATATCCACTGCAACCACTTTATAGCCCGCTGCCGCCAATGCTGGTATTTGCTGCCTCCAACTGTACCAAAACTCCGGAAAGCCGTGCATCAAAATCAACAATTTGCCTTCGCCTTGTGTTACGTAGTGCAGTTTTATGCCATTAACTGCAGCAAAATCATGCTTCCAATTTTCCATAAACAAATTTCTTACGCTAAATTTAATAAAATAAACCCGACCATTTGAAGCTGCTGCGCTACACCTTACTCTTACCTTATACCGTTTGGGCTTACGTCACCTTTTTTATCTTGGGAATGGTTTGCGTGGTTATTTATGCCTTAATATTAGTATTTGCCAAAGAAAAAAAAGTGCAGAAAATGCTGGGATGGAGCTACCGTTATGCAAGGGTTTGGGGTGCCATAAATGCGGTGAGCTATCATATCAGTGGCAAAGAAAACTTCGATATCCAGCGCACCTACGTTATTTGTGTAAACCACCGCGGCATTGCCGATTTGTTTATACTGCCTGCTTCACTAAAGGATGTAAACTACCGCCCGCTTAGCAAAAAAGAGCTTGGCGAAATACCCATCATCGGCTTTCTGTTTCGCAATGCGTTGATTATGATTGACCGCAGCAGTGCCGAAAGCCGCAAAAAAGGGGTTGAAACGCTCAAAAAATTGATGGATGATGAGGGGGTAAGCCCGTTGATTTTTCCGGAAGGTACCCGCAACCGCACGGACAAGCCTTTAAAGGAGTTTTACGATGGCGCGTTCCGCATTGCCATCGAAACGCAGGTGCCTATTATGCCTGTGGTGCTGCTAAACGTAGATAAGATATCGCCCCAAAAAACCTTTTTGCTAAGCCCCGGTAAACTGTATAGTAAGTTTCTGAAGCCAATACCCACCAAAGGCCTTAGCCTTGACGATGTAGACGCCCTAAAAAATCAGGTATTTGAACTGATGAGGAAAGAGACCGAGGCATTTATTGCAGTGCATGGTAATCGTTAAATGGCTACCATTTAAACGCTCCGTAAGGGCTGTTGATAGTAAGCTTGGTGCTATCTGCTGCCTCTACCCTACCAACTATTTGCGCATCAATGTTAAACGATTTGGCAATGGCTATTAAGCCTTCGGCTGCTGCTTCGTCAACGTACATCTCTAAACGGTGGCCCATATTGAACACCTCGTACATCTCGCGCCAGCTGGTGCCACTTTCTTGCTGTATCATGCGGAACAGTGGTGGCACTGGTAATAGGTTGTCTTTAATGATGTGCACGCCGTGGGCAAACTTCATTACTTTGGTTTGCGCGCCACCACTGCAATGTATCATGCCGTGAATATGGCTGCGGTATTGCTCCAATGCTTGTTTTACAACTGGGGCGTAAGTGCGGGTTGGCGATAGAATTAGTTTGCCAACGGGCAGCCCCGTTTCTGGCTCTATATCAGTAAGTTTTTTGGTACCCGCGTATACCAATTCAATTGGCACGTTCGGGTCAAAACTCTCTGGGTATTTTTCGGCAAGGTAGTGGCCAAGCACATCGTGGCGGGCACTGGTAAGGCCGTTGCTGCCCATACCACCGTTGTATTCACTTTCGTATGTAGCTTGTCCATAGCTGGCAAAGCCTACAATTACATTACCCGGCTTAATATTTACCTCTAGCACGTCCTTACGGGCCATGCGGGCAAAAGCCGTATAGCCAACATCCAAGGTGCGCACAATATCACCGACATCGGCAGTTTCGCCACCAGCAAGGTGAAGTGTTACACCCATTTTGGCAAGGTCGGCAATTAGGTCTGTGCAGCCGTTAATCAAGGCGGCAATCACGTCACCAGTTACAAGATTCTTATTACGCCCAATGGTGCTCGATACGATGATGTTATCAATGGCGCCCACGCAAATAAGGTCGTCAATGTTCATAATCAACGAGTCTTGAACTATGCCTCGCCATACGCTCATATCTCCAGTTTCGCGCCAGTATAGGTATGCTAGGCTAGTTTTAGTACCTGCAGTATCGGCATGCATAATGTTGCAATGCTCAGGCGAGCCAGCTGCCAAATCGGGCAGAATTTTGCAAAAAGCATTGGGGAACAAACCCTTGTCGAGATGTTTGATGGCTTCGTGTACATCTTCTTTTTGAGACGAAACGCCCCGCGCCGCATACTTATTGGTATCCATTGCGCAAAGGTAGTGAATTGGGCGCATGAACGGATAAATTTAGACATCCTTAGTGAGCGCTTTCATAAACTTGCTATCGCTAAAAAACTCCTTACCAACAACCCTGAATACCGTAAAAGCAGGTATGGCAATTATCATGGCACCTATGCCACCTATAGTGCCAGCAGCTAGTATTACGACAAAAATTTCCAGCGGATGGGCATGAGCGCTCTTCGAGAAAATTACGGGTGTTAGGAAGTAATTATCAAACATTTGGTTGAAGCCAAAGGTGAGTGTTACTTTTAGCACAAGGGGTAAAAGCTCAGTAGCAAAATCCATATCTAAGTTGCCCGTAATAGCAATAGACAAACCTAGTGCCATACCAATAAACGGACCCAAATATGGGATTGTATTGAGGACCGCGCCGAGCAAGGCTATTAATAAAAAACTATGGATGCCCAGTAAACCCAGTATTATGGCCAAAAAGGCAAAGTTGCATACAAGCTGTAGTAATATACCCAGTATGTAGCGCGTGAGCATATCATTGGTTTTATCAATGGCTTTAAGAACCTTGGCTTCGTACTCGTCAGCTACCATTAGTATCAATATCCGCTGAAATAAATCCCTATCCTTTAGGAAAAAAAATAGTATAAAAACGGTGGAGGCAAAAGCAATACCAATGCTTCCTAAAACACCGAATATATTGTTTACAAACCCTGACACAAAGCCCAGGCTCATTACATTCCTAACTTTCTCCAGCAAGTAGTCGGATAGCGATTGCTCTTCAAAATTGGCTACGCCAATTTTATCCAGAAAATCTTGCACCTTAACAAAGGTTGGCTCTAATTTACTGGCCACCTCGCCCATATCGGTATTGACTACTTGGTTTACTTGTATGGCAATAAGGGGCACAAAAATAGCCAATACCAAAAGTAGGCTTACAATCATTACAAATATGGTAATGATAGCCGATACAGCATTAGGCAAGCTGTGACCTTTTATCTTACGATTATCGAGAAATCGCATAATTGGGCGCCCAGCAAATGAGAGCAGGCCAGCAACCAATAAACAGGATAAAACATTGCCAAAGAAATAAACAGCCAACACGATAACAAATACCGTAACAGTAATTACATACCAGCGGGGAAGGTTGTTCATTTTGTAAAATTTAGACACAAGATACAAGAATTGTCATCCTGCGTCTCGTTTCAAATGAGAAAAGGCACAAGACCCTACCTATCTATCTAAAATGACAAAATATATTAATTGCTCTAAAAGGGAACGGTATATGCACCCAACAAAAAAAAGAGAAAATTGAACTATTTAGAAACAGCAAACTATTCTTGTGTCTTCTGTCTTGTGTCTTCTGTCTTGTGTCTT
>CAIOSU010000187.1 GCA_903861055.1 uncultured bacterium | reverse complement strand
GCAGTTGTATACAACTATAAACCAAAAAACTCCAATACAAGTGCCTTTGGGATCCAATATTGTAAATATCGCAGGATCTGAAGGTGACGTCGGACAAGGTTATGCCATAAAAAGTGATGGGTCATTATGGCAATGGTTTTGGAACATTCAAGGCCAAATTGAATCTTTTAATCAGATAACGGGTATAAATAATGTGGCTAATGTAGCTAATAAGTTTGCGCATTCACTGGCTATAAAAAATGATGGAACAATTTTCGGCTGGGGTAATAATGATCATGGAGAGGTTGGAGCTGGTATTGTAGGAAATGGTACGGATATAAATTTGCCAGTAATAAGTCCTACACCAGCACTTATTGTTTGTAGTGTTTTAAATAACGTAGAGGACCTCATCGGGAAAACAGTTTCGGTGTATCCAAACCCCGCCAATGAACAATTGTTTATAGAATTAACCGACTACAAAAACACCACAGCCGAAATATTCAATTTACAAGGTAAGTTATTGCACAGTGTTATTTTGCAATCATCCAAGAATAGTATACAAATCAATGGTCTTCAAAGTGGTCTTTATGTAGTTAGAGTAAAAACTCCTGATGGAATTATAGTTAAAAGCTTAGTTAAGATTTAGCTATCAAACATTGAGGTGGCAGTCACCCTCCCCCCTCTCCGCATAGGCTGTTTTAGGCCTAAGTGCAACTGATGGTGGCAGGCCATGCATACCTTTCCGCCTTAGCGGAAGCAATGCTGTGCCTTTGGCTTGAATAGAATGTGCAGAAAAGAATGCGGTACGTGCCGAGCTGGAAGCTCGCAGTTACTTAATCCTCGCTGGAAGCGAGGACTAGTGCAAGCAGTTAATTGTTTGTTTCCATGGACTATCGACTGTTGACCATGGACCAAACCTACACCTCTGGCTCTTGCTGGCTGAGGCAGTGGAAACTACCGAGGCCCCAAATGAGGTCGGTGCTATCCAAGCCCACTACTTGGCGGGTTGGGAACACGGATTGCAGTATATCCAGTGCCTTATCGTCGTTCTTGTCCTGAAAAGTAGGTACTATCACGTGCTTATTGGCAATGTAGAAGTTGGCGTAGCTAGCAGGCAGCGGCTGGTCTTCGAATATCACAGGTGCTGGCATTGGCAGCTCCACTACGTTTAGCTGCTTGCCATCTTGTAGGCGCAGGGTATTTAGGAGGTGTAAGTTTTCTTGCAGCGGCTCGTAGTTTACATCGTCTTTGTTGTGTTCTACTACGGTCACCACGGTATCGTGGTTTACAAAGCGGGTAAGGTCGTCAATGTGGCCATCGGTATCGTCGCCATCAATGCCATCACCTAGCCAAAGGAAGTGCTCCGCACCGTAGTAGTCGTGCAGGTATTGCTCTATTTGGCCTTGGTTTAGGTGCGGATTGCGGTTTGGGTTTAGCAGGCAAGCCTTGGTAGTCATTAAGGTACCTTTGCCGTTAAACTCCACCGAGCCACCTTCCATCACAATACCCGGGTGGAACACTTGCAGGCCCAGCTTTTCGCCAATCAAGGTTGGTATAACATCGTCCAAGTCGTAGGGCGGGTACTTGTCGCCCCAAGCGTTGTAGCCCCAATCAACTATCGCTTTTTGCTTTTTCTCGTAGTTCACCACAAAGGCCGGGCCGTGGTCGCGGCACCAAGCATCGTTGGTAGGGTGCATAAAGAAGTCGATTTGGGCCATATTGGCAGCCACGGCATTCAAATGCTTTTCGGCAAAGGTTTTCATAGCGGCATCGGCTACGTTTATGCAGACGCGCTGCCCTTCGGCCACAATTTTGATAAACTGTGAGTACACCGGAAAAATGGTATCTATTTTGCCCGGCCAACTAGCCTCTTTGTGCGGCCAAGAAAGCCACATAGCGCGTTGTGGGGCAAACTCTGCCGGGAAATGTAAACCTAAGCTGCGTGGAGTATCCATCAATCTTCGTCGATAAAGCGTTTGGTAATCGGTTGGTATGTTTCAATGCGCCTATCGCGAAGGAAAGGCCAGTGTGTGCGGTATTGGTCGCTTTTGGCTTTGTCAATTTCCACTACCACGGTTTCTTCTTTATCATGGTCGGCCAAGTAAAGCAGGCTGCCAAAGGCATTGCTCACGAAGCTACCGCCCCAAAATTTCATAGCACCGTTTTGCTCAAAGCCCACACGGTTCACGCTCACCACCGGTACGCCGTTGGCCACGCTGTGGCTGCGCTGTATAGTTTGCCACGCATTGTATTGCTCTTTGTTGGTGGCTTCGTCTTGGCTGGTAGCCCAACCGATAGCGGTAGGGTAAAACAGTATTTCGGCGCCCATCAAGCTAGTAATGCGGGCCGCCTCGGGATACCATTGGTCCCAGCAGATAAGCACACCTAGTTTGCCAAATTTGGTATTGAACACCTTGTAACCCAAGTCGCCGGGCGTGAAGTAGAACTTCTCGTAAAAAGCGGGGTCGTCGGGTATGTGCATTTTGCGGTACTTACCCAAGTAGGCACCGTCAGCATCCAACACGGCAGTAGTGTTGTGGTATAGGCCCTCGGCACGTTTCTCGAACAACGAGGCAACGATAACCACACCCAGCTCTTTGGCCAATGCGCCCAAGGTATCGGTAGTGGCTCCGGGTATGGCCTCGGCCAGTTTAAAGTTGTCGTAGTTTTCCTCGTCGCAGAAATAGAGCGAGCGGAACAACTCCTGCAAGCAAACGATTTGCGCGCCTTTGGCGGCGGCCACCCGTATTTCGCGAATGGCTTTCTCGGTGTTCTCCTTCGGGTCGGCCGAGCAGCTCATTTGCACCAGTCCAATTTGTACTTTAGTCATATTGGGGGCAAAGTTATGATTTTCTGTAGATTTAGGATTTCGCGTTGTTAAAATCGTTTGGCTGATTTCCATTCGGATGGTGCATTGGTCTAGTATTTAACTTTTCATCGGCAAACGTATATTAATTCCAATCTTTCTATTACGGGATATCCGTATCTTTACCATCAATGAAAAAGCATTCTTGGGGGAATGATTTTGGATTATGAAGAAAGTTAAGGAAGTATACGAGGCACTTGAGGTATGCACCGACGACGGACAACGATTGAACTTACTGTTTAGCCTTGCTACCCACCTGCTCAACTTTGATGATAAACGGAGCTTGGAGGTAGCCGAGCAAATAAGCGAACTGTCCGAGAGGATTGATAACAACCTAGGCCGGTCCTATTATCACTCTGCTAAGGCACGGGTGCTGTATAAGCGCAGCGAGTTTCATGAGGCAACCGATGAGTTTCAGAAAGCGTTGGATGCGGCCATGCTTACCAGCAACCATACCCAGCAGGCCATTTGTTTGGATAGTTTGGGCATTGCTTTTAGGTTCCAGAAACGTTACGGAGAAGCCGAAGACTGCTCGCTTAAAGCCCTGCAAATACTCAATAGTTTTGAGAAGTCAATAGGGTATACGGCTACCTGCTACAACAACCTAGGCAGCTTATACCAAGACCAAGAAGAATACGACAAAGCAACTGAGTGCTTTACCAAAGGGCTAGCAATTTCCAAGCAGCACCATGATGAAAGAATGGCCGCCAACCTGTTGAACAACCTTTGCGGCATTGCTATAATGACCCACCAATACAACGACGGGCTAAAGTACGCAACCCCAGCATTGGCCTCCTTTAAAAGCCTGAACCACAAACATGGCGAAGTGCACGCCACGGTGCTAATGGGCTTATGCTACTTGGGCTTGGGCAACCATGCCACGGCTATGGATTACTTTTTGAGCGGACTGAAGCAACTTAAAAACGTGGACCATAAGTTGATTGAAGTGCAGGCATACAAAGGTTTGGGTGAGGTATATGCCGCATTGCATGCATACCCAGAAGCCAACAAAAACTATAGTAAGGCCATTGCCATCGGCATTAAGGCGCACGACTATGCCGAGGTGTGCACGATAATGCAGCTACAGGCAAAAATGCAACTGGCAGCTAACGACTTGAAAGCTGCAAAAACCACCCTTACCAAAGCCAGAACCATAGCCACTGAGCAAAACCTGCCCAAACAGCTGGCCCCATTAAATGAACTAGCCGCAACTATTGGGTTGTAAGGCCGAACATAAACGGGCTCCGAAGGCCTGATTTTAAAATTGATAGATATGAAACCTGCACTAAAAATAACCATCGCCGTAATTGTTTGTTTGGCCATTGGCGGCTTATCGGGCGTTGCAACTACCGATGCTATTACGGGATGGTATGCCACCATTACCAAGCCATCGTTTAACCCACCCAATTGGATATTTGGCCCCGTATGGACGGCCCTATACATCATGATGGGCGTAGCCGCTGGCTTAGTCTGGAAAGCAGGTTGG
>CAIOSU010000186.1 GCA_903861055.1 uncultured bacterium | reverse complement strand
TCACCAACAACCAAGTTCAAGTAATTACCATTGCGCCTTCATTAGGTGCCACTGATATTGAACGTCTGGTTACTTTCCCCGTTGAACAAGCCAATAGCAATATTCCTGGTTTGCATGAAATCAGAAGTTTTTCACGTTTCGGGCTCTCTTTGGTCACAATAGTATTCGATGAAGGTGTCGATATTTATTGGGCGAGACAGCAGGTTTCTGAACGTTTGCAATCTGCCAAAGCATTAATCCCTCCAGGTGTTGCTAGTCCCGAACTCGGTCCCGTAACTACTGGTCTTGGTGAAATATACCAATACATGGTTCGTCCTAAAAAAGGGTATGAACATAAATACACAAGTGTTGAACTTCGTACCATACAAGATTGGATTGTTCGCAGGCAATTGCTAAGTGTTAAAGGTGTCGCTGATGTGAGCAGCTTTGGCGGTCATTTAAAGCAATATGAAATTGCTATTGATCCTGACAAATTGCAATCTATGGACATTAGCATAGAAGAAGTGTTCAATGCCATACAAAACAACAATGAAAATACGGGTGGTGCTTACATAGAAAAAGGCCCAACTGTTTTATATATCCGCACAGAAGGTTTGGTCAACAGCATTGACGATTTGGGTAATATTCCTGTCAAAGTTCTTAAAAATGGCGTCACCTTATTGGTCCGTGATATTGCTGAGGTAAAATTAGGTACAGCAGTGCGCTATGGTGCCATGCACTACGATACACTTGGTGAAGTTGCAGGTGCTGTTGTAATGATGTTGAAAGGCGGAAACAGCAGTGAAGTTATCAAAGATGTTAAACAAAGGGTAGAAATCATTCAAAAATCATTGCCCGAAGGCGTCGTTATTGAACCGTTTTTAGACAGGACTAAAATGGTAAACAATGCCATTGGTACTGTGGAAACCAACTTATTGGAAGGTGCTTTAATTGTCATTTTTGTCTTGGTGCTATTTCTTGGAAATGTTAGGGCAGGACTTTTAGTGGCATCAGTTATTCCTCTTTCTATGCTATTTGCGGTGATCATGATGAATACCTTTGGTGTTAGTGGAAACTTAATGAGTTTGGGTGCACTCGACTTTGGATTAATTGTCGATGGAGCCGTCATTATTGTTGAAGCTGTTATGCATGCACTCACCAACCACAACTCAAGCATAGGTTTCTTAAAACTGGAACAAAACAAAATGGATGAAACCGTAAAACACTCTGCCAGTAAAATGATGAACAGTGCTGTTTTTGGTCAAGTCATTATTTTGATTGTTTACCTTCCAATATTCTCTCTGCAAGGTATAGAAGGCAAGATGTTTAAACCAATGGCTCAAACAGTTGCTTTTGCTCTAATGGGTGCATTCATTTTATCTCTTACCTACATTCCAATGATGAGCAGTGTGTTCTTAAGTAAGACCATACACACCAAAAAGAATTTGTCCGATAAAATGATGGAGAAGCTTGAAAGTGTTTATAGAAATGCTTTAAATAAAATATTGGCTTATCCCAAATTAGTACTTAGCACAGTGCTTGCATTGTTTGCTGTAGCAATTATTGTTTTAATGCAATTGGGTGGTGAGTTTATTCCAACCCTAGAAGAGGGCGATTTCGCACTTGAAACCCGCGTATTGCCAGGTAGTAATCTCAATGTTAGTATTAAAGCAGCAAAACAAGCATCAGCAATTTTAATGACAAAGTTTCCAGAGGTAGAAAAAGTGGTTTCAAAAATTGGAAGTGGGGAAGTGCCAACCGATCCTATGCCCATCGATGCGCAAGATTTAATGATTATCCTCAAGGATAAAAAAGAATGGACCAGTGCCAAAACATTTAATGAATTGGCTGAAAAAATGGGGGAGGCTTTAAAGGATGTTCCTGGTGTTACATTTGGTTTTCAATATCCTGTTCAAATGCGTTTTAATGAACTTATGACTGGGGCTAGACAAGATGTGGTTTGTAAAATATTCGGAGAGAATCTTGATACC
>CAIOSU010000185.1 GCA_903861055.1 uncultured bacterium | reverse complement strand
GTGCGGTTTGTTTTTAATGAACTTCTCTTTTGCCATGACTGAAAAACTTTTAAAAAAATCAGGTTTACGTTTATAATAACATTAATCAATAACCTTTCTGAGCCTTTGAGGGGAATTGAACCCCTGACCTCTTCCTTACCAAGGAAGTGCTCTACCCCTGAGCTACAAAGGCTTTTAGTACCTTCCCAGATACTTGCTAAGAGCGGAAGACGAGATTCGAACTCGCGACATTCAGCTTGGAAGGCTGACGCTCTACCAGCTGAGCTACTTCCGCTTTTAAAACCCTCAACATTTCAAATCAAAAAAGCCTTTCAGCATTTTTGCATGCGTGGGGAGAGCAGGATTCGAACCTACGAAGTCAGAGACAGCAGATTTACAGTCTGCCCCAGTTGGCCGCTTTGGTATCTCCCCATTTTTAATCCTTTAAAGAACGAGACTCTAATGAGCCGATGGAGGGACTCGAACCCCCGACCTACTGATTACAAATCAGTGGCTCTACCAGCTGAGCTACATCGGCAACCCGACTCTTCGAAACAGCACCGACACATTACCTGTATCAATACCCCTTCGAAAAGGCTTGCAAATGTACCTAAACTTTTTGGCTAAAACAACACTAAAAGAGAAAAAAGTAATGAAAATTAAATTTTCAGTTTTTCCTTGTGTTTTTGTATCTGGCGAATTAGGGCTTCAACTGAGCTATCAATGGCTTCCTCAAACGATTTCGATGTTTCGCTTGCATGTATTACGGTGCCCGGTATGTTAATACTTATGTCGACAACTTTGTCGCGAACTTGGGCCGAATTATTCTCTAATTTCAAATATACGTCGGCATCTTGCACTCTGTCGTGGAAGGTTTGCAGTTTCTGTAGTTTCTTTTTGGTAAATTCCAACAGCTTCACGTCAGCATCAAAGTGGATAGATTGAATACGGATTTCCATAGTGTATGATTTATGCTTTAGGGTGAGTACTCTTGTATATGTCTTTCAACTGTTCAATATTGTTGTGCGTGTAAACTTGGGTAGCTGCCAAGCTGGCGTGGCCAAGTAAATCTTTCACGGCATTTATCTCGGCGCCGTTGTTAGTTAAGTGCGTTGCAAAGGTGTGCCGCAATACGTGCGGGCTGCGTTTTTCTATGGTGGTTACTAAAGATAGAAATTTCTTTACGATCCTGTATGCCATTTCAGGGTATAGTTGGGCACCTTTGTCGGTTACCATTAGCCATCCGCTTCCGTGTAAGGCTCGTTTTTCTTTTATATACGCATCAAGGCTGCTTGCCATTTGTTGGCTTACGGGTATTAGGCGCTCTTTGTTGCCTTTTCCGAGTACTTTAATATACTGGCGCGCAGTATCAACATCACTATCTTTTAAATTGAGCAACTCTGCTCGCCTCATGCCTGTATTGTATAGTAGCTCTAGTACCATTCGGTCTCTTCGTCCGTTGAAATTATCTTCAAACTCAACTAGCTCAAAAAGTTTGCCAATATCTTGCTGCTCTACATATACAGGTAAGCGTTTAGTAGTTTTTGGGGGTTGTATTTTTATGGTAGGGTCTTTTTCTAGCAGGCCTCTTTTCATGAGGAACTTGCAATACGAGCGCAGTGCTGATATTTTGCGATTGATGCTGCGGGCGCCCATGTTGTCTTCGCTCATTTGGGCCATCCAGCTGCGTATGTATAAATGAGAAGCCTCCGATATATTTTCAATATCGAAGGCTTTCTTTATGTATTCGTAAAATTGTTCTAAATCGTTACGGTAAGAAATCACCGTATTTGCTGAATAGCGCTTTTCGTGCTTTAAGTAAGCCAGGAACATTTCCATGTGCATAGTAACTTAAAGTTAACGAATGCACCTGAGCCCGACAAAATTATTTAGCGGTTGGTCCGCCTTCGGCTTCAGCATTTTGCATTTGCTGACGGTAAGCGGCTTTCAACATTGTAGTGCGGTTAACAATAGAGGGCTTGATAAAAGCCTGACGGCCACGCAATTCGCGCAACAAACCAGCCTTTTCAAATTTCTTTTTGTACTTTTTTAGGGCCTTGTCAATGTTTTCGCTATCTCCAGTATCAATAATAAGCATGTTAACCTTGTGTTTTACAGTTTTTAAAACGGAAGTGCAAAGTAAATGACTTCTGCTGATATTTTCAAATTTATTTACCCTTTGGTTGCAATTATGTGCTTTACGCAGCTTCTTTATTTTTCAAATTGGCCAGCTTATCATATTCGGGTCTATCGGCACTACTTTTATGAATGTATTTTTTTACAATCTCATCTTTGTAAACCACAAATATTCCCGGCATTTGGGTCATGTCACCCATTTCTTTGCCTATTCCGTTGCCTTTGATTACTCCTGCCACGAAGCCTCTGAACAATACTTTTCCGCCGAGCAGTTGCCAAAAAGTACCCCTGCGGAGCTTGAATTTTTTGTACAATATTCCTTCAGGGTCGCTTAGCAGCGGTATATCATCCAGTCCATGCCCGAATTCCACCACTTGTTTTTTTGCCTCAATATTGTCTTCTAGCATGTGCACCAACAGTAT
>CAIOSU010000184.1 GCA_903861055.1 uncultured bacterium | reverse complement strand
GAGTTTTATAGCGAGTTTGGCACCTTCAATGTAAAAATAACCCTACCAGCAAACTATGTGGTGGGTGCTTCGGGCGACTTAAAGACCGTAAGCGAATCGCTCTGGCTCGATTCGTTGGCCAATGGCAGCATCAAAGCATGGCAAGAGCAATCGTTCCCTGAATCATCGAAACAAACCAAAACGCTCCATTACGAGCTAAAAAACGCCCACGATTTTGCCTGGTTTGCCGATAAGCGATTTAAAGTAAAAAAAGACCAAGCTTTGCTGGCTAACGGCGATACCGTAGCTTGTTGGGCCATGTATACCAGCGATACTAAAAAAGGTGTTTGGAACAGCGCTGCCCAATATGTGGCCAATGCCATTGAGCACTATAGTAAATACTTGGGCTACTACCCTTACAAAGTAGCCACTGCCGTTGAAGGCGCTCTAAGCGCTGGCGGCGGCATGGAGTACCCAACCATAACTATTGTAGGCTCGGCCACCAACAAAAAACAATTGGAAACCATTACGGTGCATGAAGTAGGTCATTTTTGGCTATATGGCATATTGGGCACCAACGAGCGTCGCTACCCTTGGATGGATGAGGGCATCAACTCGTTTTACGAAAACCTATACTTTGAGGACCGTTACCCCAACCAAACCCTATTAAATTTGCCAGGAGCAGACAAAATACTGGACTTAGGATGGGCCAAGCGCGCATACCAAAGCCAGCTTTTGTATTTATACTCGGCCACCAGAAACGAAGACCAAGCGCTGGGCCTTGCCAGCGAAGACTTTACCGCCCTTAACTATGGCGCCATAGTATATGCAAAAGGTGCCGTGGCCATGAAATACCTGCGCGGCTATTTGGGCGATAGTATTTACGATGTGGCCATGCACCAATATTTTGACGAGTGGAAATTTAAACACCCTCAACCAGAAGACTTGCGACAAGTGTTGGAAACCAGCACGGGCAAAAATTTGGATTGGTTTTTTGACGGGATAGTAAATACCGACAAGCGATTGGACTATGCCATTACTAAGGTCCGTAAGCATCCCGATTATAGCCAGTATCACGAAATACAAGTAACCAACAAAGGCGGCATCAATGCCCCCTACTCTATTGCAGCCCTAGATGCCACCGGTAAAGTGATGAAAACCATTTGGTTTAATGGCGCTGCTAAAGATACCACGGTACTTTTCCCAGTGGGTGAGTATTTGAGCTTCCGGATTGATGCCAATATGGATATGCCGGAATATAACCGCTCAAATGACACATACCGCACTCGTGGATTGTTTCACAAAGTTGAACCTGTGCGTTTCCAGTTTTTGGGCTCGTTGGATAATCCATACAAAAGCCAACTGTTTATTGCCCCATCCATTGCTTGGAACAACTACGATAAAACTATGGTGGGCATTGCGCTTTACAACCACCTATTGCCCAATAAAAGACTGGAGTACGAACTAGTACCCATGATTGGCACAGCATCGGTGCAGTTTACTGGTACCGGTAAGATAGCCTATAACTGGCTACCTAAGGGTACCAAAATGAAGCGTGTAACGCTCTCGATAGCGGGACAGCGTTTTTCACATCTATTAAACCCCGAAGTGCTTACTTGGAGCCGTTTGGTACCTACTTTACATTTCGACTTTAAGCCAAAGACACCCCGCAACGTAAATAGCTTTACCATAAACCTACGTAGCGTAAACATTTGGCAAGACTATTATTACAACAAAGAAGTGGTAAAAAGCCGCTATTATATAAACGAAGCGGTGGTAGCGTTTAACCACCGCAGTACCCTTAATCCGTTTAGTGCAGAAGTAGGTATTAGGCAAGCCAACACTTTTGCAGTGGCCTTTGCCGAAGCAAAG
>CAIOSU010000183.1 GCA_903861055.1 uncultured bacterium | reverse complement strand
CTTGGTTATCGGCTGCTTGTAGGCTATTATGGCCAACGTTTCCAGCGCCGCTGTGCTGAGCTTTTTGTTCGCTTTTTGGTTGAGCAAGGTAGCCACCACGGGGTAGTAATCGCGCTTGGTCATAAACACATATCCGCCACCGCTTTCGGTTAGGTAAAACGAGTATTCGTCGCTATCGTACCGTTCTTTCAGGGCCGTTATGGCCTCCTCAATATCGTCCTTATTTACTTCCCACCCGAAGGTAGTGAGCAGGCACTCGTGCACCTCTTTGAATGCCACTGGCTGCTCCGCCGCGAAAATAATCGCCTCAATATGTTGCCGTAACAGGTTCATGCTAAGGGGCAAAGATACGGTTTAGTTGCGGGTTTTGTGTTATGCTTGGCGTGGCAAGGCAAAAATGCGCAGAGGGAAGAGGCGTCCTTAAAAATGAACCATATTTACCCTAAAAACGATAGATTTGTTACTGTTTGTAAAACCCTTAATGAAGGAGCAGCAAAAAATATCCATTCGTTTTTTTAACGACCGTGAGGTGCGCGCCCTGTGGGACGAGCAGAACGCCAAGTGGTGGTTTTCGGTGCTGGATATTGTTGCCGTATTGACCGACCAAGACGACTATTCCAAAACCCGGAACTACTGGAAATACCTGAAGGCCAAGCTGAAGAAAGAAAACAATCAGTTGGTTAGTGTCACTACCCAACTGAAAATAACAGCCGCTGATGGAAAAAAGTATAAGGCCGATATGCTAGACCACAGCGGCATAGTTGCATTGGGCAAAACTTTCCCTGGAACAAAAGCCAATCGGTTTATTGAGTGGTTTACCTACAGCGATGAAAGCATTGACGGAAAAAGCAAAACCAAGGCGTATGCCCTGTTTGGCAGCTCGTTTGCCGATAGTATTGAGGTGGGTACCATTAAAGGCCTACAGCAAATTCACGGGTATCTGTTCGGTGGCCTATATGATTTTGCAGGTCAAACGCGGCAAAAGAATATCTCGAAAGGCGGTTTCCAATTTGCCGTAGCGCGTTTTCTTGACGCTACTTTGAAGCAAATAGATGCGATGCCCGATAATACGTTGGATGAAGTGGTAGCAAAATATGTGGAAATGAACATTGCCCACCCATTTATGGAAGGCAACGGCAGAAGCACCCGCATTTGGCTGGATTTGATTTTGAAAAAACAACTTAAAGTTTGCGTGGATTGGAGCAGAATTGGCAAAACCGAATATATGCAAGCCATGGTAAAAAGCGTGGTAGACCAAAACCCCTTGAAAGCACTGCTCAAAAATGCCCTGACCGACCAAATTGACAGTAGGGAAATGTTTATGAAAGGGATTGACTACTCCTATTATTATGAGGAAATTGAATAATCTCACCCTCTTCGTAGCCTGCGCCTGCAAAGCAACAAAGTAAAAGGCTATGCCTCGCTTATACTATTTTCCCGCCGCCCTCATCATCCCCACATGCGGTATATCATCTTCTAGATAAGGCTCGGAGATGGTTACAAACTGGAAACCTTGATAAAACACCTCCAAATAGCACTGTGCCGATATGTGGATGGGCGCTTCGCCGTATAGGTCGGTGATGCAATCGATACAT
>CAIOSU010000182.1 GCA_903861055.1 uncultured bacterium | reverse complement strand
ACCAGATACGCCAGTGGTAAAATCATCGTAAATAATACCTAAAATATAAGCCCTATCATAAAGTAATGATATTGAATTTGTGCTACTAAATACGCCTGAAGATGCAGGTGTATACGGGCTGCCTGCTGTTGGTAGTGCTGTTGAAAACAGCAACTGATATTGATAGTTACCGCCTGACATTATGGGCAAATCGTCATTACCTACCTCAAACAACACAAAGCCTATAAACTGATTTGTATAAGCCGAAACGTTATCATAAATAATATCACCTTCATATTGTCCACGTAGCGTAAATACCATGTCTACTACGTCTGTATCTGTTGGGTTTTTTAGCAGGTTTTTAACTAAGCATTGATTTTTGCTGTATGCTTGTATATCTTCTGCCCCCTCAAAGTTACGGTTGTAGTTAAATGGCTGGTCTTTTTGTACTAAAAACGGCTGTAGAATATCGTTACCGATAAATGTTGTAGTGCCGTTTTCCTGTACTTTGTTGTAAATGTTCATTGACGGTATCCAGTGCCTTGCATCTGATACGCTACCATGATTAAACCCGTACAACTCCTGCGCTGGAGTAGCATATATCGGTTTTGCTGCTGTTGCACCGCTTATGTAATTGGCTTGCCAATACAACTTTATCCCATCGTGCCAAATAAACTTTGCATCATTCGCAACTGACCATGTACTTGTACCTGTATCATACGCCCAAAACGGTATATTTATTTTACTGCTGCTTTTAGATTTTACCAATTCAAGTAACTTGCTATCCAATGTTGACACTTCAAGTTGCTGTAATTTCTTATCATCTTTTGCACTTGATAAGTCTATTTCAGAAACATAGAATATATCGTATGTAAACGTTGTAGTATTAGGTTGCCAAATAGTTATTTTGCAGTAAGCAGAAACACCACCACCACCAAACAATAATGATAATAGTATAGCCCTTGCATCCAAAACAAAGATAAATTTATCGGACTGTGAGCGGACAATACCGTAGTACGTCATGTTGCGCTCAAATGAGATACTAAAATCCTGCCACCCTTTTGGCAAGTTCTTAATATATGATACACCTGCACCAGTAGTAACCGTATACGAATTATCGCCGTTAAGCGTAGCCGTATAATACAAGCCTGCTGCATTTTGTAACGTTATTTTAAACTCATCGCCGTATATCATTAGTATCCCTGTAAGTTTCGTTCACGCCTCATTTGCTCTGCCATTGCACTCATGTCAGTAGGTTGCGCCCTTGCCGCCCACACCACCTCAGAAAGTTGCAATCCTACCTTATTAAAGTCCTTGCTGATACTTTGTGCTAATCGGGTAATCATCGCATCGTTATGCGCCTGTGATAGCCCTTCAATACTTGGTGCAACTGCTTTTAACATTGACGGTGGTAGTACCATTGTGCCTTTAGGCTCATTGTATAGTGTTGTAACACTTTTACTCCAATATGGGGCTTTATTTGGTGCAACAATCAATTCACGTTCACCGCCATCACCTGCATAGAAATCACCTCCGCTGTGGTTTGTTGTACCGAATTTGTACGCTGGTGCTGGTGCGCTTGCAATCGCTGCAAGTTGTACCGCACTTGCTGCTGAAATAAGCCCGATAATTACCGCTGATGCTGGTGGTGGATACTTCAATGCTGATGCAATTGCAATCGCTGTCTGCTGTATTACACTTGCTACCGCTGCTGTTTTCTCAAATGCCGCCTGTTTCTTTGATATTTCACGTTTCTTTGCCTCAATAGCCTGCTGCTGTACCTGTGTCTGTATAGCAAGTTGAGTAAGTTGGTTTTGTCGTGCAATGTCATTTTGTGTAGTAGCGTTTATTATTGCTGCCTGAGTATCTGCATTAATCCTTACCGCCTCTGCCTGTGCATCTAATTGCGCCCGTTCATTATCAAATTGCCTGTTGCGTGCTGCTATTATTGCATCGGTTGCTTTCTCGGCTAAATCTACCGTTCTATTCCAAAATTCCTGTTGGTATCCTTCTAAGTCGCCTTCTTCAATACTACCGCCTGCCAATGACTTAGCCAAACCGTCAGTAATTCTGCCGCTTGATTTTTTCGGCATTGGCTCACCCTTAATTAAACCTGCCTTTGTTTTCAGGTCATTAGCTAACTTTTCCTCAAACTGCTTTCTTTTTTCTGCTGATATGATTTTATTTTCAAGTATCTGATTATCAAAAGCTATCTCACTATCAATAGCAAATAGTTGCTGT
>CAIOSU010000181.1 GCA_903861055.1 uncultured bacterium | reverse complement strand
CGGTATTGACCTCATAACCGGTGCTGGCGAAGACAAAACGTTCTTTGTAATGCCCGATGTTGGTGCCGAAGTTGCCGAGATTGAAAAAGATGGTTCGCTTAGTGAAGAACAAAAGGTAGCAAGAAAAGACGTGTTGATGCAAGACTTTGGCATAAAAGCCGAGCGCTTGCACATTGTACAACAGTTGTTGAAAGCCTATACCCTATTTGAGCGCGACATTGAATACGTGGTGATGGATGCGAAGGTTAAAATCGTAGACGAAAACACAGGCCGTATTATGGATGGCCGTCGTTATAGCGACGGGTTGCACCAAGCTATTGAAGCAAAGGAAAACGTGAAGGTAGAAGCAGCGACACAAACCTACGCCACCGTTACGTTGCAGAACTATTTCCGGATGTACCACAAATTGGCTGGTATGACGGGTACTGCTGAAACTGAAGCGGGTGAATTCTGGGAGATATACAAATTGGATGTAGTAACCATACCAACCAACAGGCCTATCGTTCGCGATGACCAGCAAGATGTGGTTTACAAAACCAAGCGTGCCAAGTACAATGCCATTATTGATCATGTGGCAGAGTTACGCGAAAAAGGCCGCCCGGTGCTAGTAGGTACTACCAACGTTGAAGTATCAGAGCTAATGGGCCGTATGTTGCGCCAACGGAACATACCGCACAACGTATTGAACGCGAAACAGCACCAGAAAGAAGCGGATATAGTAGCCGAAGCTGGGCGAGCAGGCACTATCACCATAGCTACTAACATGGCTGGTAGGGGTACCGATATAAAACTAGGACCCGGCGTAAAAGAAGCAGGCGGTTTGGCCATTGTAGGTACCGAGCGCCACGATAGCCGTCGCGTTGACCGCCAGTTGCGTGGCCGTTCTGGTCGACAAGGCGATCCCGGTTCAACATTGTTCTTTGTAGCCTTAGAAGATGATTTGATGCGCCGTTTCGGTTCTGACCGTATAGCTGGCATAATGGATAAGTTGGGATACAAGGAGGATGAGGTTATCCAACACTCTATGATTACCAAATCGATTGAGCGTGCCCAGCAAAAGGTTGAAGAAAACAACTTTGGTATGCGCAAACGCCTATTGGAGTATGATGATGTAATGAATGCCCAACGCGAGGTTATATACAAACGCCGCCGAAATGCATTGTTTGGCGAGCGCTTGGCAGTAGATGTAAGCAACATGTTTTACGACATGTGCGAAGATTTAGTAACCAGTTTCCGCAACAGTGGTGATTATGAAGGGTTTAAATTGGACGCTATCAGGTTCCTATCGGTAAACCCAACTATCACAGAGAAAGAATTTACCAACAGCCCAATTGCCACCGTTACTACCACATTATACGACCAAGCATGGGCCGCTTACAAGCGTAAAGGTGAACATTTGGCGCAAGCAGCACTGCCTTTGCTGCATAAGGTACAAGGCGGTACTTACACCAATGTATTATTCCCATTTACCGATGGGTTGAAAGAACTGCGCGTTATTGTTCCTATCGAGAAAGGTATAGAAACACAAGGCCGTGAGGTAATTACCGCTTTCGAGAAATCGGTGGTATTGGGCTTGATAGATGAGGCTTGGAAGAACCACTTGCGCGAAATGGACGATTTGAAGCAAGCCGTGAACGGAGCTGTGTACGAACAAAAAGACCCATTGTTGGTTTACAAGCTCGAAGCTTTTGAGTTGTTTAAAACTCTAGTTGCTAATTTCAACCGCGATGTAGTATCTTTCCTGTGCAAAGGCGGATTGCCCGTTCAACAACAGGAAGTGCGCACGGCACAGGAGGAAAAAACCGATTTGAGCCGCTTGAAAGCTGGGCGCGATGAGAACAACAGCATAGTGAACCCAAATGCCGGCCAACAAGAGCAAGATGCGCAGCAGCCCGAACGTAAGTTAGAACCGGTGCGTGTAGAAGACAAAATTGGAAGGAACGATCTCTGCCCTTGTGGTAGCGGTAAAAAATACAAACAGTGCCATGGCAAAGAGCAGTAGTCCGGATCAGGGTTTAAATAAGCTCATAGAGCATACCCTGCTTAAACAGGACGCTACTAATGAAGATGTGAAGATACTATGTGAAGAGGCTGTAACGCACAAATTTTTTGGTGTGTGCGTTCCGCCCTATTATGTAGAGCAAGCTCAAAAGTTATTGGATAAATCATCGGTAAAAGTGATTACGGTTATCGGGTTCCCAATGGGTTATGGGCTTACTTCCAATAAGGTTGAAGAAGCAAAAAAAGCCGTTGAAAAAGGGGCAGATGAGATTGATATGGTTATGAATATTGCTGCGTTTCGCAACAAAGAATACAACTATATCAAAAACGAAATTGACAGCATAACCACTATAGCCCGCATGAACACCAAGCTGGTAAAAATAATCATTGAGTCGGGCTCACTTACCGACGAAGAGATTATCAAAGCTTGCGAACTGTGTGCCGAAGCTGGTGCCGATTTCGTTAAAACCTCAACTGGCTTTAATGGCACTGGTGCGCAAGTAGAACACGTAAAGCTCATGCGCGAGCATTTACCCGAAAAAATTAAGATAAAAGCCTCTGGCGGTATCAGAGATCGTGAGTTTGCACTTGAGCTAGTAAAAGCAGGTGCTGACCGACTCGGAACCTCGGCCGGCGTAAAATTGATGGAAGCATGAAACCATTATTACTAATCATGATGGTAACCTTGCCTTTGGCTTGCCTTTTTGCACAGCCTAAACAAGATAATGGTTCAAACCCTGGCAAGATTGAACTAGTACTTGACGATAGTTCCATTGATTCGCTTTTAAAAGCAAGCGATGAACAAGCCGAAAAAGAATACGTGATTAAAGGTTTCAGGGTGCAGATAACCGCCGCGGGCAACCGAGCCGAAATCAACAAGATTAAAAGCCAGTTTTATACCGTTTTCCCGGACGTTAAAACCTTTGTGATATACCAACAGCCCAATTTTAAACTACGCGTAGGCAACTACCGCACTAAGCTAGAGGCTTATAAGGTTTGGACAGAAATTGAAAAGCACTTTCCTGGTTCATTTATTACCCCCGACGAACTAAAATTAAACGAATTGTAATGGACACGCTAATGCACCGGATAAAAGAATTGGCCGCACAAGCCTATCCGGAGGTAGTAGCCATCCGTCGCGATTTACATGCCCATCCCGAGTTATCATTTGAGGAGAACCGCACCGCAGCCAAGGTTTGCGAGTATTTGGATAAATGGGGAATTTCTTACCAAAAAGGAGTAGCCAAAACTGGCGTAGTAGCCCTACTAGAAGGCAGAAACCCCAACAAAAAGATAATTGCCTTGCGCGCCGATATGGACGCGCTACCGATACAGGAAACCAACGAGGTTGATTACAAATCAGTAAACGAAGGCATCATGCATGCTTGCGGCCACGATGCACATACGGCATCGGTGTTGGGTACAGCTTATATATTGAGCCAACTGAAAGATTCGTTCGAAGGGACCGTTAAATTCATTTTTCAACCATCGGAAGAAAAGTTGCCAGGCGGAGCTTCGGTGATGATAGCTGACGGTGTGTTAGAGAACCCAAAGCCCTCCGCCATATATGGCCAGCATGTTTACCCTGATTTGCCTGCTGGCAAGGTTGGTTTTCGTCCGGGCATGTACATGGCCTCGTGCGACGAGATATATGTAACCGTTAAAGGCAAAGGTGGCCACGGCGCCCTACCCCACTGCAATATCGACCCGGTGCTCATTTCGGCACAAATGTTAGTGGCCTTGCAGCAAATAGTTAGCCGCCATGCCGACCCGCGCATACCCACGGTGTTGTCGTTTGGCAAAGTGATAGCCAACGGTGCCACCAACATTATACCCAACGAAGTCTACCTTGAAGGCACCTTCCGCACCTTAAACGAAGAATGGCGCCACCGTGCGCACCAGTTAATGGTTGAATTGGCTGAGGGCCTAACCAAAAGCATGGGCGGCAGTGTCGATTTCAGGATAGAAAAAGGCTACCCTTTCCTTACCAACGACCCCGCACTAACAAGCCGTGCTATGGCCGCTGCTAAAGCATTCTTAGGCAACGATAATGTAATTGATCTAGATGTTCGCATGACCGCCGAAGACTTCTCTTGGTATACCCAACTATTACCCGCTTGCTTTTACCGCTTAGGCACTTCCAGCCCTGATGGGCAATACAAATCATCGGTACATACCCCCAACTTCAATATCGATGAAAATGCCCTACAAACCGGCATGGGCCTTATGGCTTGGTTGGCGGTGGATGAGTTGGGTAGTTGACGATAAGTATTTCCTTGCCTTTCCACGCCCTGTCATCCCGAGTTTTTCACGAGGGATCTTCG
>CAIOSU010000180.1 GCA_903861055.1 uncultured bacterium | reverse complement strand
CTTGCAGATGAATAACGATCTTCTGGTTTTTTGGCAAGTGCAACCGTTAACAAAACTTCCACACTTTCAGGTAGATCTGGTTGCAATTGTCGAGCCGGTGTTAAGTTCAACAGGTTTAGAAGTCTTTTTACGCATACGCATGTTTAGCAACTCAATTAACAATGAGAAGAACAGGGCAAAGTAGATATAGCCTTTAGGTACATGTACATCTAAGCCCTCAACCACCAACATAAAGCCAATAAGGATTAGGAAGGATAGTGCCAGTATTTCAACGGTTGGATGCTTTTTGATAAAACCGGCAATTTTGCCAGCAAATGCCAACATTACACCCAATGAAATAACTACTGCAATAATCATTATCCAAGCGCTTGATGACAAGCCTACTGCAGTTAATATCGAGTCAAAAGAAAAGATAATGTCCATGAGTATTACTTGCAGTATTACAGTCGTCATAGACATTTTCTTGGGTTTAGCCTCTTGGTCCATTTCTGGGCCTTCCATTTTGTGATGGATTTCGGTAACACTTTTGGCTAGCAAAAACAATCCGCCGGCCATCATAATCAAATCCCTTCCGCTAAAGCCTATGCCAAACAACGAGAATAAATCGCTTGAAAAATAATTAATGATGAAACTAATACCCAATAACAAAGCGATACGAAACACCAAGGCCAGTATTAAGCCTATTTTTCTTGCTTTTTCGCCTTCTTCGTGTGGCAGTTTGTTAGATAAGATGGAGATGAAAATAATATTATCAACGCCCAATACTATCTCAAGTAAGGTAAGGGTTGCCAAGGCTATCCATGCCTCTGCGGTTAAAAACACTGAAAGGTCGAAATTGATGGCTAATAACAAGCTGTCCATGGTGGTTTTTTAGTTTATCGGGTTAATAAGCCTGCATCCAAAACAAATTGGCTACCAGTTATATACCTTGCTTTTTCTGACGACAAATATACAACTGCTTGCGCAACATCTTCAGGTTCTATCCAAGGCACAGGTAATAAATTTCCAGCACTGGCTTCGGCAATCTCTTGCGGGGTTTTGCCTTCCATTTCGGCAAGTCCATCGTTCATAGGGGTATTTACGCCCGTTGGGTGTATACTGATAACGCGTACATTGTGCGGCGCCAGTTCTAGGGCCCAGCTTTTGGTCATGCCAGTCAATGCCCATTTGCTTGCGGCATAGTGGCTCAGGCGGTTCATGCCCCGCAGCCCACCTACCGATGAGTTGTTGATGATCACGCCGCTTTTTTGCGCAATGAGGTGCGGTATTACATATTTTGCCATCAACCAACTGCCTTTGAGGTTTACATCCATCATACGGTCAAATTCGGATTCGGTAAGTTCGTGGGCCAAGCCATAGGCACATATCCCTGCATTATTGAACAATACATCAACTCGGCCAAGGGTGCTAATTGTTTTTTCAACGGCGGCTTCTACTTCATCAGCTTTGCTTACATCAGCCAGCAAGGCTATATATTTTACCCCAAGGCCTTCGCATGCTTTGCCCAAACTCATCAGGTCATCGTTGTTGCCCATGCTATAGGTTGGGTAGCCCACGTTGTGGCCAATATCGAGGGCCGCAATATGGTATCCTTCGTGCGCTAGGGCAATGGCGGTGGCCCGTCCTTGTCCATGGGCGGCGCCGGTAATTAAAGCCACTTTGCCATTTGTTGCTTGGTTCATGGGGTTTTCTTGTTATTCGACTCCAAATTACGGTATCATTTGTGGCTTGGCAAAAGCAGATTGAATCTAATAGTAGGGAGCTTATTTTTTCTCTAACACCACATCTACAAACCAATGCTTGCAGTCGAATAACATCGATTTAATGTGCAGACCGGCTCCTTCGGCAAGTTTATCAATAGTAGGTAGGTCGTACTTTTGCGAAAGCTCGGTTTGTATAGCCTCCCAGGCATTGAGTTCATAGGTTTGGTCAAGGGCTGTAATATGCACCTGTTGCTTGCGAGTGCTTACAATATAACTTTTGGTTTCGCCAGTTATAGGGTTGTAAGTAGGGTAATGGGTGAAGTTTTGCCTATTGAAGTTGCCACCCAATTCTTCGTTTATACGGTCCAGCAGGTTTAGGTTAAACTCTCGGGTAATGCCTTGTGAATCGTTATAGGCAGCTAGTATGGTTTTGGGATCCTTCATTAGGTCCATGCCTAACATTAACAGGTCATTGGGGTTCATGCGGTGGGCAAGGCTTTGCAGAAACTGGTGTGCCCGCTCGCCCGTGAAATTGCCAATGTTAGAACCTAAGAAAAGGATAACCTTGCGTTGTTTACTCTCTGCATTGATACGTTCTAGGGCATCAAAGTATTCATACGGCATGGTTATAACTTCGCATTGTGGTATCTCTATGGCTAGGCTGTCTTTAAGTTGCCTAAGCACATTTGCGGAAATGTCGATAGGCAAATAGATAAATTCAACCTGCTGCTCCACCAAATGTTTCAAAAGTACTTTGGTTTTAGTCCCATCACCGGCCCCAAACTCGATTAACTGAAAAGCATCTCCACCTCCGTGGAACAGTTTCAGCATTTCCTGCTTTCGGGTACTTAATATTTCATACTCGCTGCGGGTAGGGTAGTACTCTGGCAATTTCATGATGAGTTGGAACAACTTATCGCCCTTATCATTATAAAAGTATTTGGATGAAAGGGTTTTTGGGGTTCCTTCCAAACCGCTTTTTACATCGTTGGCAAAGGTTTTAAGGTTGGTATCGGTGATGGTGGTGGTTCCGCTACTCATTTTAAAATTGTATTTTATAAAAGCTTACTTCCAAACAAACCAAAAAAATACCAGTTTGTTCCATAGACGGAATTTTTGGGTAAATAATAATGGAAGGGCGTTAAGATTTGACTGGCAGAAAGCAATTGAGAGTCGGGATATAAGTGTTAACTTATTAACCAATAACCAATGACCATTAGTTAAGACTCCTAAAATCTACGGGTACCACTTTACTCACGCCAGGCTCTTGCATGGTAACGCCATAGATAACGTCCACGGATGCCATGGTGGCCTTATTGTGGGTAACCATAATAAACTGCGACTCTTGGCTGAACTGCCTGATGGCGCCATTGAACTTCCCGATGTTGGTATCATCTAGCGGCGCATCTACCTCATCGAGCACGCAGAAGGGGGCAGGCTTTAGTAGGTATAGGGCAAACAGGATGGCCAGTGCGGTGAGGGTTTTCTCGCCGCCGCTCAATTGGTCTATTACCAATGGGCGCTTTCCTTTGGGGCGGGCTATAATCTCTATCGGCGATTCCAGCGGATTGTCGGGCTGGGTGAGGGTAAGGTCGCAGGTGTCGTCTTCGGTAAACAAGCTGCGGAATACCATCTGGAAGTTATTGCGCACCGAGGTAAAAGCATCCATAAACTTACCTTTTGCCAAGGTCTCAATCTCGTCCATCGTTGCCATCAATGATTCTTTGGCCTTTACCAAATCTTCACGTTGTGCTGTGATAAAAACGTGGCGCTGTTGCATTTCGTCGAAAGCCTCCACTGCCATTGGGTTTATCTCGCCAAAGGTTTCAATGCGGTGGCGCATGCGTGCCACTTCTTCTTGCACTTCGTGTAGGGTGCGTTCTTCGCTAGGCTGCTCATCCAGCAGGTCGTTTATATCCAAGTTAAACTCTACCGATAGGCGCTCTTTCAAGCCATTTAGTTCCAGTTTAAGCTCATTGGTTTTGTCTTTGGTTTGGTCCAAGCGGCCCAGTATTTCGGTTTGCTGCTTGTGCCAGTTGCGTATGCGCTCTTCAATGCTTTGTATCTCCTCGCGGGCTTTGAAGAAGTTCGCTTCAAATTCCGTCAATCCGGTGTGGCTGGTGCTGCGCTGGTTATACAGCTCGCTTAGCTCTGTTTCTAGTTTGGCTGCGGTTGCGTCAAGGGTAGCAATCTTTTCGGTGGCAATTTTGTATTCCTCTTTGTTCTGCAATTCGCGCTGCTGAATTTCCTTCAGGCGGTTTTGCGTAAAAGTTTCCTCTTGACTAAGCTGGGCAAGCAAGTTGTTTTGTTGATGGAATTTGATGTTCTGCTCATTGAACTTGGCCGAGGCATCGGCAGCAGTTTGCGATGTTTGCCCAAACCGCTCTTGCAGCGCGGCATATTGTTGGTCAATGGTCGCTTTTTCGCCCTTTAGGTTCTCCGCCAGTTGCAGGTGGCTGGTAAGCAAAGCTTCAATGCCATCAATCTTCTCCTGTATGCTGGTATTCTTTTTATGGAACTCGTCCAGAAACGTTTGATAGTTCTCAATGCGGGTTTGCATACTGGCCAACTTGTTATCGGCCTGGTTAACCGCTTGCCTGGCGGCTTGTATGGCAGGCTGTTTAGTGGCTCCCTTTAGCTTTTGTATCGTTTGCTCCAGTTGTTTGAGGTTGCGGTCGGTGTTGCGGCGCTTTTCTTGTAGCTCTTCAATCTCCACTTTCAACTTTTCCAGTGTCTTGCTTCGGCCTATTCTCATGCCTTCAAACAAGCCCACTGAACCACCCGAAACACTATGCGGTGTGCGTATTATCTTGCCGTTTTGCGATAGGAAGATGGCCTTGTTTTGTGCTGTCGCGTTGGTGCGCAGCTCAGGTATGTCGTTCTCGTTTACAATGTACACGTGCTCCAACAAAAAGGCCGCCAGCTTGCGGTATTGCGGGTCGGCTTCAATCACCTCCGTGGCGGGTATAGCATTCGGCAACATCAGCGGCGAATCGGGCTGGTAACTGGCAAAATCAGATAGCAAAAAGCAGTTGATGCGCCCTTTGCTGGCCTGGTTCAGCAGCCCGATGGCGTCTTGTGCGCTTTCGGCATCTTCAGCCACCAAATAGTTCAAGAAAGGCTCTAAATAGCTTTCAATGGTTACCCTGTAGTCTTCTTTGCAATAGATTATATCTGACAAAACGGGCGCAGTGGCCAGTTTGTGGTTTTGCTTTTTGAGGAATTTGATACTATCCGGAAAGCCTTCCAAATTTTCAATCAGGCTTTTGTTCAGGTTGTATTCGTTCTGCTTGCTATCTAGCAGTCGTTGCTCTTTGGCTGCCAGTTGGCGGGTTTTTTCAAGCGCTTGGGTATTGTCTATCAACTCTCGTTGAATGCCTTCTTCCTCTTTAACCAAAGCCTCCAGTAACAGTTGTTGCTCGGTGCGTTCTTTTTGAAGGGTCTCTAAGTCTTGCTTCAATATACCCAAGCTGTTTTCGCGGTCCTTTACGTCGTTTATATTCTGCTCAATCGACTTATAAAACTGCTCCTTTTGGCTCAATTGTATGGCTGCGTCCTTTTCGGCTTGGTATATCTTCTTTTCCAGTT
>CAIOSU010000179.1 GCA_903861055.1 uncultured bacterium | reverse complement strand
TCGCTCAATAGAGTTGATTATTTTTCGCCGTAAAATATTTGATAACAGTGTAAGTGAGATTCTTAATGATCATTTGTATGCCCAGCGCTACACTAAATTACCTATCACTATTGATGTAAGTGTGCTGTTAGCTAAAACCATTGCCGACCAGCAACTCCCGCCTGCACGTATTGACATTGGCCGCCTTGGTAGCGAGTGGATAAAAGAAGGCTCTAACTACGGTAGCGTGGCTGAATTTGTGGTTGCAAAGCTAACGGGAATTGTGGGCAACACTGAATTTGTGCTGAAACCAAAAGATGTAGTACTTTACGGATTTGGCCGTATTGGCCGCTTGGCTGCACGAGTGCTAATTGCAGAGGCCGGAAAAGGGGAACAGTTGCGCTTGAAAGCAATTGTAACGCGCGAAAATACAGGTGAAGATATTTTAAAACGTGCCAATTTACTTCGTAAAGACTCTGTGCACGGCAAGATGCACGGCACTATAGTTGACGACTTGGAAAATAACTCCCTTATTATCAACGGGCAAGTTGTTAAAATGATTTATTCTAATGCTCCTGGTTCTGTTGATTTTACCGAGTATGGCATTGAAGATGCGCTTTTGATTGACAATACTGGTGTTTGGCGCGATCGTGCAGGATTGGAAAAGCACCTAAACAGCAAAGGTATTAGCAAGGTATTGCTAACTGCCCCTGGGAAAGGTGATATTCCGAACATTGTTTACGGTGTAAACCAAGAGGATTTTGAGCCAAATGGCGATACTGTATATAGTGCAGCCAGCTGCACTACCAATGCCATAACCCCAATATTGAAAGTTATTGAAGATAAATTAGGCATTGAACGCGGCCATATTGAAACCGTGCACTCTTATACCAACGACCAAAACTTGCTGGACAACTACCACAAAAAGTACCGCAGGGGTAAATCAGCTGCCATGAATATGGTAATTACTGAAACCGGCGCTGCAAGTGCCATTAAAAAAGTATTGCCGTTACTCACAAAAGATATTACAGGTAATGCGGTACGTGTACCCACCCCTAACGTATCGTTGGCTATCTTGAATTTGCAATTGAAAAATCCGGCCAGCAGGGATGAGGTCAACGAAATTCTTCGCTTGGCTTCCATGCAGGGTGACCTTTGCGAGCAAATTGATTATTCTATATCTAATGAGCTAGTATCAACTGATATTATTGGCAACCCACACGCCAATGTAATTGATAGCCCAGCCACCATTGGAAGCAACGATGGCAAAAGTATAGTAATATACGCTTGGTACGATAACGAATACGGCTATACACGTCAAGTTATTCGCCTTGCGAAATACTTGTGTAACGTAATTCGTTTAAGGTACTATTAAACTCGTTGCTAGTGATTAGTAAATAATAACTAGCCTCCGAATAATTAAATAATTGAAACGGGTTGGCTTATTGCTGGCCCGTTTTTTTATTATACTTTGACTTAACCAGCACACCTAAAGCAATGGATAATTTTACTTTCATAACGCCCATTGAAGTTATTGAGCAAGGTATGAAGCGCCATGTAACCTTTATACCGAATAATGTGGTTAAGGAACTGGAAATAAAAGCCAATACACGTTTACTAGTAATTATTAATGGCCAAACCTTCAGGCTTGCCGCTATTAGTAATGGTGAGGAGCAGTATTTTATACACTTAGGGCAGCCGTTAAGAAATGAGACAGGGATAAAGGATAGTTTAAGGCCACATGAATTTACCATTGCCATTGACCCCAACCCCACTGATATTGGTTTGCCAGAAGAATTGGAAGCGGCGCTTGATTTAGATGAGGAGGCCCACGAAGTTTTCGACTCATTGTCTGCTGGCATACAGCGCTCACTTTGCTACTACGTTAACTCCGCAAAACGAATTGAGACCCGCACAAAAAGGGCACTTGAGCTAGCTGAAAAGCTACGCACCCGAACCTTGCACTCAATGAAAAATAAAGATTAACCAAACTACTATAAAACATTAATGGCCTGCTCATTGTGAGCAGGCCATTAGTTATACCGTTTATTATTACCTAAAAACTATTTCATTTTCTTCCACTCTTCAATAGAGGTAGTATTCATTTTTACGTAATCGTCATTTTTAGCTTCAAGTGCCTTTTTTGAAGACAGTTCGGCTGTAGCAATGGCACCTTTGTAATCTTTCAAACCAGCTTGAATCAAAGCCTTTTGGCGTAGCATCCAGAAAGTAGGTTCTTGTGCAGCAAACGCCAAGTTAATCCACTCCAATGCTTGAGTCAAATCACGGTTTGTGTCATAATAATAGCGCGCCGATGCAAAGTAAACACTAGGGCTAACACCTGCAGTCTGTGTTTTAATTTTACCCATAACCACAGCATCAACTTCAGTAACGATAGTAAATTGCACTGCAGTCTTCTCCCAAACCAACTCAACGGTGGCTTCGCCAGTTTTAAGATTGGTAAAATTAAAGGTAAGTGTCTCCACAAGGTCGTTTACAGGCTTAACATCCACCACTATGCGCAAAACATCATTTTCTTCTTTGTAGGTACTTGCCGATGCTTTTAAATCGCTATTGAAGGCAATAACCCAACTATCTTTAGCTGGCACAGTAAAGATGGAATACTCGCCGGCTTTAATATCTTTACCGTTAATCTTAGCATTTTCGGTAAACGTTATTTTTGTAGCAGCATTGGCACCTGTGCGCCACACTTTGTTAAACGGAACAAGATCGCCATATACAGTCCTGCCCTTTGCGCTTGGGCGAGAGTAGCTGATAGATACATCTGCAAAGCCTATTCTTTGAGCTACCGTACCTAATGGACTTGGCGCTGGTAAATCAATTTGGGCTGTGGCCGAAATGCCAGAAACCACCATAATGCATAAAATAAGGGCACGAATACTATAGTTGTAGTTCATAAACAAGATTTTGGGTTGGTTAATACATGCGGATAACCCAATTAGTAGGGTTAATGTTTTAACATTGAGACTAAAGTTATAAAATTCAATTTACGGCAAAGAGCTTGCCTGCAATTGCTTAACAAAAGATAACAAACTATTTTGTTTGTGAAGGTCTATTACTGACCGTAAGGAGATTTGTAGTTTTTCGTAAACTCCTCGTAAGGAGTGGTTTTGTTATGGTTACCACCATAATATTTTAGCATTTGATCAAACTGCTCAGGGCGCAAAAAGCCTGGTACCAAGCCAATACGCCCATACTGCTCGTCTAACACTACTGTTGAAGGATAACTTAGTTTACCATCCAAAAGCTTTGCTGCAAAAGCATGGTAGCCTTTATTGTTTGCAGGGTTGGTTACTACAAACTCGTAATCAGCGCCTTGGAAGGTAAGTTTATCGGTCATTTCGGCATTCAACTTAACCGCATAATAATTGGCATTAACATACTCAATAATAATAGGGTCGCTAAAAGTTTGCTTGTCCATTACTTTGCACCAGCCGCACCAATCGGTATATACATCTATTATCATTTTCTTTGGCTTCTTAGCATTGAGCTTAACGGCTTGCTCAAAGGTCATCCAATTAATGCCAACACCTTCTTGAGGCTTATTTATCCCTTCAGCGTTAATGGTTATAAACGCCGTAAGGGCAACAAACAAAACGGTAATTACTGCTATAGTATAAAATTTCATTTAAGTCTGTTTAAGTACTGTTCGCTAATTTACTAAGGAAAAACAAATATCGCACCAAAATAAGTTCAATTATGTCCTGTCCTATAAAAGCAAATGCCCGAAACCGCATAATTAGTGGTTCGGGCACGCTTGTTAAACATCGTTACTGTAATTTATTATATCACCTCTACTTCACCTTTGCCTTCACGAACTAATTCTGGCTCTTCGCCAGTTGCATCAATTACCGTTGAGGCTTCTAAGCTACCTGGGCCGCCATCAATTACGCAATCTACGTGCTTGTAGTAGCGTTCGTAAATTTCCTCAGGGTCGGTCAAGTATTCGCGCAACGGGTCGTTTTTGTCGTGCACCGAGGTAGCAATTAACGGATTCCCAAGTTCTTTTACCAATGTCCGGGCAATGTTATTGTCAGGCACTCTGATGCCCACAGTTCCCTTTTTAAAGTCGAATAGGCGAGTCACATTTTTATTGGCGTTCAATATATAGGTGTAAGGGCCCGGTAGTGTTGCTTTCATCATTTTAAATACAGACTTACTGAAATCAGTACTGTATTCACTAATGTGGCTCAAATCATAACAAACCAGCGAAAAATGAGCTTCTTTAGGATTTACACCCTTTAGCCTAGCAATCTTTTCAATTGCCTTTTTATTATTCAAGTCGCAACCAAAAGTATATATCGTGTCGGTTGGATAAACGATAATACCGCCATTACGAAGTATGTCAATTACCTGCGCAATCTTTCTCGCATCAGGATTGTCTGGGTGA
>CAIOSU010000178.1 GCA_903861055.1 uncultured bacterium | reverse complement strand
TTAGTTAAAGAAATGGAAAGCAGTATAATAGGCAAATACAATTTGGCTTGACTCATTGAGATAGTATGTAATGATGAAAAAAACATTGGCCCTGCCAGCTATCTATAGCTTATATGAGGGCTTTTAGTAGGTGTAGGGTGTAAGACTCGCAGTATACCGGTTTATGGGTTACCATATCGGTATTTTAAAAGGGATTCCCTTACTGGGCACAGAAGTATCTATAGATATCCTTATCGGTAATAAGGCCTTTATTGATGCTGATTTCAATATTATCGCAGCCTTCGTTTCGCGAATGGTTCATAATTTGGGTCATGCCCAAATTGTGGTAAGCGGCTGCGTAATCGGGCTGTAAGCTTATAGCTCTTTTAAAATCTTTTTCCGCGTCAAAATTTTTACCTGCTATAACCTTTACAATACCTCTGTTATTGAAATACACAGCATCGTTGGGGTTTAGTTCAATGGCTCGGTCATAATCAATCAAAGCATCGGTAAAAACGCCTTTCATTTTTTCGGCAAAACCTCTTGAAAAGTAGGCATCTGCAAAGTTTGGGCGAAGTTTAATTACCGATGTGTAATCTTGTATAGCCGCATCGGCATTTCCCAATCCCTTATAAAACATACCCCTGGCATAAAAAGCAAGAGCATTAGTGGTATCTAGCAGTATCGCAGTATTTAGGTCCTTCAGCGCCTTGGTTTTATCTGCTAATAGGTCATGCACACGGCCTCGGTTCAGGTAGGCATACGCATATTTGTTATCAAGGCCTATCGCTTTGTTAAATGCAGTCAAAGCTTTAGTATACGTGCCGGTTTCAATCAATAAAAGGCCGTAAACATTTTGGGCAAAAGCATCATTGGCATTTTTGGCCAGCAAATCCTCAAGCACTTGCTGTGCAGTGTTTACCTCGTCAACACTCCATAATGCCAAGGCCTTAATAGTCATAAGTTTAGGTGTAACTTGGCCTGCATCAATAAGGCTATCTATAGTTAAAATGTTTTCGGGGTAAGCAGCTCTTAAATCTTGGAGAATAAACTGTTGCATCATATCGCCAGTTTCGGGCTCCATAGTTGCTGCTTTATCCAAATCGATAAGTTTACCCATAAAATCGGCAATTAGCACCTGAATTTTGGCTCGCTTATCGTACACATAGTTTATATACGGGTTTATGGCCAGTGCTTTATCATAGTCAATCCTGGCTTCCGTGTTTCGACCGGCTATGGCAAAAGCATTTGAGCGCTTCAAGTAGGCATCGGCAAAGCCAGGGTCGAGGCTGATGGCGGAAGTATAAAACTCTATTGCTTTTTCAATATCCAACATTTGCAACGAGTTGTCGCCGGCAATAATCATTTCAGTGGCCTGCCCTCGCGAAGCGACTTGCGCTTGGGTAGTAGTGAACAAAAGCAATATAAACAGCAGGGTTGCAAATCGTTTCGTAATGTTGTTCATATCCTCTTCTTTTAGCTCACTTATCTATCGCCTATCAAGTTATCCTAAATTTACACATTAGATAACTAATAATGGAACATATTTAACAAGGTATTCGCAACCTACTGTTTTTGCTATTTACTAGCGGTCTTCCGTTTTTTTATAAATACTATAAAAAACTTGAAAGGACTCAATATCATCTACATGTATCCAATCAACACCCATATCCAGAAATAGTTGCCAAGTTTCTGGGGTTTCGGGCATATCCCAAAAGCGTATCTGCCTGCCTTCGGTATGTGCTAGGTTTATCAATTCGGCTAGCATTATCTTCTCTTGCCAGGGCATTTCACCTTCCCCTTTCCAAGTAAAATAATTTTTGTAGTTGTCGCTGGCTCGAGTTATGCTGCCATCGGTAGCATGTTCGCGGCAAAAATCGAATTTATAGTCAAGGCTTACTAAACGCGAAGTTTCTTTTGCCACACTGTTATAAGGTTTGTTGCCCGATATTAGTATGTGCACATAGCCTTGCTTTGCTCCGTTACCGGCAACGCTAAGCATTTGTTTGTACTTATTGAGGTAAGGTTTCAAAGCTGCATAGGTTTCTTCGCCATCGGTTTTAAAATCAATCATTATAACTAGGGGCTTGGTGCTATCTAGTCCATAGGTTGCCGCTTCGGTTTGGGTTATTTGTAGCAAGGGTGCTAAGTACAGTTCTTCAAGCGTCGGCTTTTTATCCAGCCCAAATGGATCGTGCGAAACGCGCAATTGCCCCTTGTGCAGAAAAACATCGACCTCAATACTGCGGTAGCCAAGTTCAAGCGCACCAATCAGCGGTTTTTGGCGATTGTAGTCGTTGTGCGAGTGGCCGGGCAGAGGCAAAGGTTGGGCTGTTACACATACGGTTTGTATATACCAAACTATAGCTAGCAATAGAGGTTTGAGAGGGTTCATGATGTAAAATTGATAAAAAGCGGTGGCATAGTAGCCTAATGTTTTCGTTAAGTGTTTTATGGTAGTAAAAAATTACTATCTTAATCGCCGAATTAGCTCTAATACACGACTTTAATTTAAAGATAACTTAAAACACGAAATCGCCTTACTACCAAATATCTGCGCACATTTGCAGCCAATTAACCTAACTCCCAACCTGCCAACCAACTATCATGAAACTGAGCCTCCGTGCCTTGAGTGCCCTCTTTTGTTTTTTCTTTTTCTCGAACCAACTATACGCCCAAGATAAAGCGCTTGTTTATGGCGAGGTTTCTGACTTGGATACCAAGGAAACCTTGGTGGGCGTAAACATCATTTTTGGCGATAGCACTACTGTGCTCAGTACCGATAGCGAAGGTAAGTTTAAAGCCAGCCTTGAGCCAGGAGATTACAAGTTTACCTTTACTTACATTGGATACGAGCCTAAAGTCAAAATTTTTTCGCTGAAAGCAGGTGAGATAAAGGAGATGAACATCAAGTTGAAATCGGATGCCGCTGAAATTGATTTGGTGGTGGTTTCGGCCAGCCAATACGAGAAAAGGGTAGCCGAAGAAACCGTAAGTATGGATGTGCTAAGTAAAACTTTGGTAACCAATACCAATAGCCGCGACTTGGGAGAGGTAATAGCTAAAACCCCTGGTGTACAAATTCAAGATGGCCAGATTAGTATTCGCGGCGGTAGTTCTTATTCTTATGGTGTGGGTAGCCGCACGGCTGTGCTTACCGATGGCATTAGCCTAGCCAGTGCCGACTTGGGAGACGCCCAGCTAAAGTTTGTACCGTTAGAGAATATTGAGCAGATTGAGGTGATTAAAGGTGCCTCATCGGTTGTATATGGCTCTTCGGCATTGAACGGGGTGGTAAACGTGCGCACCGCTTGGCCTAAAGGCGATAAGCCCAAAACCACTATCAGCATGTACTCTGGTGTTTACGGTAAGCCTCCGCGCCCAGAGTTGATTTGGTGGGATGCTCGCCAGCCTAACTTTTCCGGTTTTTTTGTAAACCACCAGCAGAAGATTAAAAATTTGCAAGTAGTTATTGGCTCAAATGCCGATTTCGTAAACAGCTTTTTGGAAGAAGCCGATGAGTTTCGTTTTCGTTTCAATTTCAAAACCCGTTATGTATTGGCCAAAAAACCGGGTATTAGTTTTGGTTTAAACGGTAATGTAATGCAAGAAACCAGCGGTCGTTTCTTTATTGCTACAGATATGGACTCGCTGGCTTATCAAATTGCCCAAGGCTCGCAAGACAGATACGTGCGCACAACATTAGACCCACACTTTAGTTTCCTCAACGATAAAGGTCACAGGTTTACCTTGGTTGGCAGGTACCTTAATATATGGCGCCGCGGCAATGGTGACGATAGAAACGCATCGGCCAACACTATATATTTCGAGCCACAATACCAACGCAACTGGCGCAATACCCTTATTTTTACCACCGGAACCCCAGTTACCATAGGTCGTTCGGTAAGTAATTTATACGAAAATGTAAGAAAGAATCGTGCTTTTGCGGCCTATGCACAGCTAGAATTCAAGTACGGCAATCTATCAGTTGTTGGAGGAGTACGTTACGAGTTTACCTCAGTAGATACCATTTTTGAGACGGCCATACCTGTTGTTCGCACGGGTGTAAACTATAAGTTGGGTAAGGCTTCTTTCGTAAGGGCATCATGGGGCCAAGCATATCGCTTGCCATCTATTGCCGAGCGCTATATTGGCCAGGAGTTTTTTAGCGGCGTGTTGATTGTGCCCAACCCACGTTTAACGGCCGAAAAAGCTTGGAGTGCTGAGATTGGTTTTAACCAGCCATTTAAAATTAAAAAATGGGGTGCTTACATTGATGCGAGCGTGTTTTGGATGGAGTATGCTGATTTTGTGGAGTACCGATTTGAAGTATACACTGCCGACAACGGACTTGATAGTTGCGGCAACGTGAGAGACCTTGTAACTGGTAATATTTTAGCTGCCGCTGACACTTGCCTAGCAGTGCCATTTGTATTAGGTCTTACCCCCAACAACGTTGATAATGCGCGCATACTTGGCTACGAAATATCGGTTGGTAGCAAGGGTAGCATTGGCGATGTGAGCATTCGGTCTCTAATTGGCTACACTTATACTTACCCAAGGCAAGTAAACAATGCTGAAGGCAGCAGCAAAGATATCTGGAAGGGATTCTTTACGGATATGTTCAATAGGGTGCCTACCGAGCGTGCCGAGCAAGAGCTTTTGTTGTTTAGGAGCAGGCATATTTTCAGGAGTGATGTGGAAGTATCGTACAAGAAATACACCGCAGGTTTTAGTGCCAATTACAATAGTTTTCCGGAGAATATACCAGAGGTGTTCAATACTGCGCTTACCGTTTTAGATGAAGGAAGAGGTACGTTCCCGGCATATATTGATAAGCACCAAAAAGGCGATTGGGTAATGGATGCACGTGTAGCGTATGAAGTTAACGATATCCTTCGTTTGGGCTTTATTGTAAAAAACCTAACCAACTACGAATATGCCCTTCGCCCAGGTAAGTTAGAAGGACCGCGCAATTATACCTTGCAAATAAGGGTTACTTTTTAAGACACAAGACACAAGACACAAGACACAAGACACAAGACACAAGACACAAGATTCTAGTAGGTTTAAATCAATTAGTTCCTTCATTGAGGTTAAAGCCGTTATTTTGTAGCATTGCTACACATTAACCACGGTCAACTTGCTTTTTAACTCCTACACCTACATTTTCATGTTTTTGCCCATTGTGGCAGTGGTGTACTTTTTATTGAATCGCAGTAAGAGTACCTTGTTAGGCAAGTATTGGCTTGTGGCGGCCTCGCTGGTTTGTTATAGTTGGTGGGATGTGAGCTACCTGCCCCTGATGTTATTGTCTATGCTGTTCAACTATCATGCAGGTAAGGCATTTGCTCTGAAACGGTTAGGTAAATTGGGTTTGGTAGTTTCGTGCTTGCTCAATGTTGGTTTTTTGGGCTACTTTAAGTACGCCGATTTCTTTATTGGTAATATCAATTTAGTGGCGGGGGCTTCGCTGCCATTGTTGCATGTAGTATTGCCCTTAGGAATCAGTTTCTTCACGTTCCAGCAAATGTCGTATTTGGTTGATAGCTACCGTGGTGTGGTAAAGCACGACGACCCAATCGACTATATGCTGTTTGTTACCTTCTTTCCGCAATTGATAGCTGGCCCTATTGTGCACCACAGCGAAATGATGCCACAATTTGCTCGCGATGAGCTAAAGCAACCTGATAGTTTCAACATTGGCAAAGGTATATTCGTGTTTTTTATAGGCTTATTTAAAAAGGTTGTAATAGCCGATACCTTTGCTATTTGGGCCACGCAGGGTTTCGATGTGGCCGAAAATCTAAGTTTAATAGAGGCGTGGGTTACTTCCTTATCCTATACCTTACAGCTTTACTTCGATTTTAGTGGCTATACCGATATGGCCATTGGCGCAGCATTGTTATTCAATATTAAAATACCCATTAACTTCAATACGCCTTACAAATCGTTGGATATACAAGAGTTTTGGCAACGCTGGCACATGACTTTGAGCCGTTTTCTGCGCGACTACCTTTACATACCCGTAGGGGGCAACCGCAAAGGTGAGCTGCTTGCAGCGCGCAATGCACTTATCACTTTCACTCTCGGCGGCTTGTGGCATGGTGCTGGTTGGACGTTCGTTTTCTGGGGTTTTATGCACGGCGCTGGGCTAGTAGTGGTGCGCTTTTGGCGCAAGTTGGGCATGAGTATGCCTAGTGCTCCTGCTTGGGCTATTACCTTTTTGTTTGTGAATGTAGGCTGGGTATTTTTCAGGGCAAAAGAATGGGGCGATGCATTTAAGGTATTGCGGGGCATGTTAGGGCTCGATGGCGTGAAACTGCCAGCACCGCTTGCTACCAAACTCGGCTTTTTAACGGAGCATGGGGTTACCTTTGGAAACTATCTTAGTGCCATTAATGGAAACGAGGTTACTTTGTTGTGGCTCGTTGTTTTTTTGCTTTTGAGTTTTCTTGGGCCCAACAGTATGGAGTTGGCAGACCGATTCCAGTTTAATTGGCGAACGGCCTTGATGTTAATTGTACTAGGTACTATTACCATATTGCACCTGAATAGGGTGAGCGAATTTCTATACTTTCAATTTTAGCA
>CAIOSU010000177.1 GCA_903861055.1 uncultured bacterium | reverse complement strand
TAGACACATTTACAATTGAGGTACTAACCTTTAGGAACGGTGTTCAGTTCCAAAAGCTAAGCAAATATAACCACAAATTACCTCCCTCCTAAAAAGAGCCCGCTCTGAGCCGTAGCCGAAGGAAGGGGTAGTGGAGGTGTAATTCGTTGCGGGAAATTTACGGCAGGGTAATTAACTCGCAACTTGCATTAATAACAATAAAAAAGGGCAACCACGCGGTAACGGGATTGCCCTTTTCAGTAGGGTAGAAGACCGGGTTCGAACCGGCGACCTCCTGAACCACAATCAGGCGCTCTAACCGACTGAGCTACAACTACCATGTAATGGAGTGCAAATTTAAGGAAATAACGACGATAATAATGCAAGTGGAGGTAAAATTATTTTCACATCCATAATAGACACAGCTGCATAAATTTCTTCCAAAACTATTGTGCCAGAAGAATGAGCTTTACATCACTGCCACGGTCGTTCATGTTCATTATCAGGGTATCGGCATTTATTTTTTCTATCTGTACTTTCTTTTCCAAATCGTTGTCGGCTATTGTTACCAGTTTATCGCCTTCCAGATACCATTTGCCTGTTTCGGTATAACTGCCACCAACGTAGCTGTAGGTGCTGTCTTTCTTAAACTCAAAGACAATATTTTGCGGGTTTAGGTCTTCGGTGCCGTCGGTAACCATTACGGAGCATTTCCATGCCCCTTCAAATAAGGCCATATCAAAGGCGGGCTTGGTTTCACAAGAAGTGGCAAATAGCAAAAACGCTGAAAATGCAAAAGTATAGATAGATTTCATTTGTCGGTTTTTTCGATTCAGAAACGCCAATTTGTTTGGCTTATTGTCGAAAATAAGTAAAAGGATGGGATATTGGTTAATTAGTTGCTTGGTTTCTGGGCATATCGGTTTAACCTCCAATGGAGAAAAACAGCCCCAGCCCAAACAGAATACTAAACAACAGAGTACTCAAGGCCAGTTTTTTTAATTGCGGATCGAGTTGAGCTGGCTCTTGGGTTTGCGCCACATCGTGCAAATGCTTCAAGAATATAGGGGCCGTGAGTATAAACGCAAATTGCCAAATACTTTGGTAGTGCACGAGGATAAACAGCAAAGCCGAGCCAAATGCAGTCAATATTAATATTTGATGATATTGCTTGGCCCTGACATAACCTAAGCGCACTACCAAGGTTATTTTACCGGCTTTTTCGTCAGGTACGTGGTCGCGCATGTTGTTCAAGTTCAATACGCCTGTGCTTAGGCATCCCATACTTATAGCGGGCAGAAACACCAGAAACCCTAATGGGTCTTCCGCCAGAGTGTTGGCGTACAAATAGTAAGTACCAGCTGTACCTACCAAACCAAAAAAGATAAAGACGAATATATCGCCCATACCACGATAGCCATACGGGTTACTGCCAGCTGTATATTTCACGGCAGCGGCAATAGCAGCTAGCCCCAAACCCAGAAAGAGCAGTATTTTGGTCCAATCGGTAAACGAAACCGCCAACAAAGCAATGCCGCTAGCCAGAGCAAGCAGCGCAAAAACTATCATAGCCACTCGCATATCGGCAGCACTAATGGCACCACTTTGCACGCTTCGCTGTGGGCCAACACGCTCGGCATTGTCGGCACCGTGTTGGTGGTCGCCGTAGTCATTGGCTAGGTTGCTGAGGATCTGTAGGAAAAGGGTAGTGGTTACTGCCAAAATGAACACTGGCCACTTGAATGCAAATGCATTGGCTGCCAAAAACGAACCCATCACTATGGTGCTCAATGCCAGCGGCAGTGTGCGAAGGCGAAATGCCTCTAGCCAGAGTTTTATGGGTGATTTGTTCATTTAAGTGATTAGTATTCAGTGACTGGTAACTAGGGTATTAAACTTTAAGCTAGTCACTATTTACTAGTCACTAGTTACTTCAAAATCACGGAAACTTCGGATACTTACTAAAATCGGGGTCGCGTTTCTCTAAGAAAGCGTTTTTGCCTTCTTGTGCCTCTTCGGTAAAGTAGTAAAGTAGGGTAGCGTTGCCGGCCAACTCCTGTATACCTGCCTGTCCGTCCAACTCGGCATTAAACGCTGACTTAAGCATGCGAAGTGCCAATGGGCTACGTTTCATGATGGTTTTGCACCAACGTACAGTTTCGTTTTCTAACTCAGCCAAAGGCACTACTTTGTTTACCATTCCCATATCCAAAGCTTCCTGGGCGGTGTATTGCTCGCACAGGAACCATATCTCACGGGCTTTCTTTTGGCCCACGTGGCGCGCTAAGAAAGATGAGCCAAAGCCACCATCAAAGCTACCTACTTTAGGGCCTGTTTGGCCAAAAATGGCATTTTCGCTGGCTAGGGTAAGGTCGCATACTACGTGTAGCAC